>CAVCIJ010000271.1:0-3723 GCA_963601995.1 bacterium
CTCCTGTAGACGTTATTTATATTGTTGACAGTTACGGTTCAATTTACCCTGAAGAAATGGCACGTGTTTGTAAAATATTTAATGAATTTGCAGAAAAGTACCATAAAAAAATTGGAATTCATGCACACGACAACCAGAAACTTGCCTTTGCCAACACAATTGAATGTGTGGGTGATGGAGTTGACTATCTTGATGCAACTTATATGCAGATGGGACGCGGTGCCGGTAACTGTGCAATGGAACTTCTTCTGGGATTTTTGCACAATCCTAAGTATAAGCCGTATTATGTTTTCCAGTTTATTCAGGATTATATGTATTCATTAAAAGAGTCTGGAGTTGTCTGGGGCTACGATTTGCAGTACATAATGACGGGACTTTTTAATCAGCATCCGCGCTCTGCAATTGCCTATACAAAAGATAAGAGAAAGGATTTGGCTAACTTTTACCAGGAAGTAATGGGTATGGACTGATTCTTTTTTTTTTTAGAAGAATTTTGTTTTTGCAGACTTTTTATAAAAATTAAGTGAATTTTTCTTTTTTGCAAAAGCCTAGCCCCTGACTGTAATGGCGCGCGAAGCGCGTTCTGCAGCGTTAGCAGAAGAATGAAACCATGAAAGGCAGACCGCAAGAAGAAAAATTTGCTCCAGATTTAAAAATTTAAAATTTCTTTTATTCCTGCCGGATTTTCGGGCCTTAATCACATTTTTTTATGTCTCATTTTTTAATTGAAAGTTTATTTTCATTTGATTATACTAGAATCATAAGATCATTATGTTAAACAGGAACGTTTTTTGCGCAAGTCGGTGAATCTGTCATCGTAGTATGCCAGAAGCCTGAAACTACCGGAATTCGTGCTGGTAACAACATTTTATAAGAGGTTTTATATGGTCCAGAAAGAAGAATGGAACGGCTTTAAAGGTCGCTTATGGAAGGAAGAAGTCAATGTTCGCGACTTTATTCAGAACAACTACAAACCTTACGACGGAGATTCTAGTTTCCTCGCAGGTCCAACTTCTGCAACAAGCAAGCTTTTTGACGAATTTCAGAAGCTTCAGAAAGCAGAGCATAACAAAAAGTCAGTCGGTTTAGACGGAAAGGAACGCTCTGGCGTTCTTGATATGGACACCGATATTGTTACAGGTCTTACTGCTCACGGACCTGGATATATCTGCCCGGAAGGAAAGGAACTTGAGCAGGTTGTTGGTCTTCAGACAGACAAGCCTTTGAAGAGAGCATTTATGCCTTTTGGTGGAATCCGCATGGCTGAAGAATCTTGCGAAATGTACGGTTACAAGCCAAATCCTGAACTTCATAAAATCTTTACTAAGTATCACAAAACTCACTCTGATGCTGTTTTCCAGGTTTATACTCCTGAAATTCGTGCTGTTCGCCGTTCACATGTTTTAACTGGTTTGCCTGATACTTACGGACGCGGAAGAATTGTAGGAGATTACCGTCGCGTTGCCCTTTATGGAATTGATTATCTTATTAAGTCTAAGGAAGCTGATAAGGCAAATATTGGCGACGGAACAATGACTGAAGAAGTTATCCGCTTAAAGGAAGAAGTTGCTGATCAGATTGCAGCCCTCAAAGAATTAAAAGAAATGGCTGCTCTTTACGGATTTGATATTTCAAAGCCGGCTACAACTGCAAAAGAAGCATTCCAGTGGCTTTATTTTGGTTATCTTGGTGCAATCAAAACACAGAACGGTGCTGCAATGTCAATCGGTCGTGTTTCTACATTCCTTGATATCTACATTAACCGCGATCTTGAAGCTGGAAAAATCACAGAATCTCAGGCACAGGAACTTGTTGACCATTTTGTAATGAAGGCACGCATGGTTCGCTTTGCAAGAATTGAATCTTACAACAACCTTTTCTCTGGCGATCCAATTTGGGCTACTTTGGAAGTTGGTGGACTTGGACAGGACGGACGCTCAATGGTAACAAAGAACGACTACCGTTTCCTCCATACTCTTGAGAATATGGGACCTGCTCCAGAGCCAAATATGACAGTTCTTTATTCAAAGAGACTTCCTGAAAACTTCCGCAGGTACGCTGCAAAAATTTCTATCGACACATCTTCAATTCAGTACGAAAACGATGATGTAATGAGACCAGTTTGGGGCGATGACTATTCAATCTGCTGCTGTGTTTCTGCAACACAGACTGGTAAAGAAATGCAGTTCTTTGGTGCACGCGCTAACCTTGCAAAAGCACTTCTTTACGCGATTAACGGTGGACGTGATGAGCCTGACGGACTTACTCCTGGCGTTCAGGTTGGACCTTCATACCAGCCGATTACTGCTGATGTTCTGGACGCTTCTAACTACAAAGAAGTTGTTGCAAAATACAAGCAGATGCTCGAATGGCTTGCAGATATCTATGTTAATTCATTAAATGCAATCCACTATATGCACGACAAATACTATTACGAAGCTGAAGAACTTGCTCTCGAAGATACAAATCTCAAGAGAACATTTGCAACTGGTATTGCAGGTTTCTCTCACGTTGTAGACTCACTTTCTGCTATCAAATATGCAAAAGTTAAGGTTGTTCGCGGTGATGTTGAAATTAAAGACAAGAAGACTGGAGCTGTAAAAGAAGTTGTTAAGGGGCTTGCAAAAGACTTCATCGTTGAAGGTGACTTCCCTCGCTACGGTCAGGACGACGACAGAGCTGATGAAATTGCTGAAAATCTTCTTAAAGACTTTATGACAATGATCAGAAAGCATCCTACATATCGCAATGCAGAACCTACAACATCAATTCTTACAATTACATCTAACGTTGTATACGGAAAGGCTACTGGTGCTCTTCCAGACGGACGCAAGGCTCACGAACCATTCTCTCCTGGAGCTAATCCAAGCTACGGAGCTGAAACAAAGGGCTTGATTAAGTCTTTGAACTCAGTTGCTAAACTTCCTTACGAATACGCTTTGGACGGAATTTCTAACACACAGACAATTAACCCAAGTGCACTCGGACACAACGAAGAAGAAAGAATTGAAAATCTTGTAAACGTTCTTGACGGATACTTTGATATTGGACCTGATTCAGGACATACAGGTGCTCATCACTTGAACGTAAACGTATTCGGCGTTGAAAAACTCAAGGATTGCCAGGCTCATCCTGAAAAACCAGAATATGCTAACTTTACAGTTCGTGTTTCAGGTTATGCAGTTCGCTTCATCAACCTTACAAAAGAGCAGCAGGACGACGTTATTGCCCGCACCTGCCACGCCAGCTTGTAAGATTTGCAAATTAGTTAGTAATCTTTGCGGCTTAATTATGGAAGCTTCTAAAAATTGTAATTTTTGGAGATAACCTTGTTTTTGCCGTAAGAGTATGAGAGCCTCTTGCAGAAATGTAAGGGGCTTTTTTTATGTACTTAAGGGAATGTTTATGAAAAAAAATATCATTTTGATTTTGCTGACAATTTTTATGTTTATTGGATTTTCGTTCAGTTTTTACGGATGCAAATCTACTGAAATAGCTGTGGAAGGTTCCTGGCAAACTGTAAAAATGGAAATTGACAGTGTTGAACAGGAAATTTGCCTTTCATCATTGGAAATCGAAAAATCATCAAAAAACACTTATTCATTAAGCGGATTTGCTGGTGTAAACAGTTTTTTTGCTTCGGCAAAAGTTTCTTCTTCGTCATTTAAAGTTTCAGGCAATTCTGGAATTACAAAAATGCTAGGTGATCCACAATCTATGGAA
>CAVCIJ010000272.1:0-6074 GCA_963601995.1 bacterium
CAATGGCTCCACGCACGGCTAGACTTCAGCACAAGAAACAAAAGCAAAACTACTTGCGGGCATTTATGGTTCTGACCTTTTCTAAAAAATCACCTTAAGAAAAATGTAAATTTCCCTCAAAAAGATTCTGTGCATGAAAGGCAATTTTTTCAGGAGAAAGTTCAACTTCGCAAAGAACCTCATTTCTAGTTCCGTTTGAAACAAAATAATCAGGAAAGGCAAGCACTTCGCTTCTTACGTTACGGCATTTTTTATCAGCAAAAAGAAGTCCTGCAAGATACTCGCTCAAAGAACCATTTTTTACGCCGTCTTCTGCAAAAATAATGCTCTTATATCTGCACGCAAGTTCAAGAAAAAATGAAGTATCAAAAGGCTTTATAAAACGCAGGGAATAAATGTCTGTTTCAATCCCCTTTCCCAAAAGAATTTCTTTAGCTTTCAGGCACTCGCTAAAAAGGCTTCCTGTACACACAAGAAGCAAATCCTTTTTAATTGCAGAAATTTCATTCAATTCAGACTGCAAAAGGACGCCTCTTCCTTCTTCAATTTCGCGGGAAAATTCCATCTGAGACTTAGGAAGTTTTAATTTAGGATATCTTATTACAACCGGGCCGGAATTTTTATAAAGTGCCCAGTCAATACATTTTTCAAGATCAAGTTTTGTAGCAGGACTTAAAATCTTTAAATTCGGAACAGAGCGGAACAATGCTATATCAAAAATTCCCTGATGAGTTTCTCCGTCTCCTCCAACAGCGCCGGCCCTGTCAAGTGCAATAAGAACATTCCTCTTTTGAAGACAAACATCTTCAATTATTTGATCAACTGAGCGCTGAATAAAAGTTGAGTAAATTGCAACAATAGGTTTCATTCCTCCGGCTGCAAGTCCGCCGGCAAAAGTTACGGCGTGCTCTTCTGCAATTCCAACATCAAAAAATCTATCATTAAACGCAAGCGAAAAAGGCTCAAGTCCAGTTCCCTTAGCCATAGCCGCAGTAACCGCAGCAATTTTTTTATCATTTTCTGCAAGTTTTACAAGATGCATTCCAAACGCGTCAGTAAAAGTAAGTCCAGAATTATGTTCAGTATCAGAACTTGAAGACGAAAGCCCGTTTTTTACATCAAAAGGCGAAACTCCGTGATATGCAGAAGGATTTTTTTCGGCATTTTCATAACCGCGACCTTTTTTTGTAACAACATGAATCACAACAGGGCGCGGAATTTTTTTTGCCCGCTCAAACATTTTTTCCATCTGAGTCATATTATGACCATTGAGCGGTCCCAAATATTCAAATCCAAGATCAACAAAAAGATTATTTGTAAGAAAAAGTCCCTTAAGTCCTCTTTTTAATCTGAAAACAAATTTTCCAATCGATCTGTTAAAATAAGGAATTAAATCAACTGCCCTGTCAAATTTATATCTAAAACTCTGATATGCAGAACTGCTTGTAAGTCTTGAAAGATAACGCGAAATAGAGCCGACATTTTTACTGATAGACATCTGATTGTCATTTAGAACAACAATTAAATTTTTTCCAAGCTGACCTGCGTGGCTTAATCCTTCAAAAGCCATTCCGCCGGTAAGGGCACCATCGCCTATTACAGCAACAACCTTGTCGTTTCTGCCCAGAGCCCGCCACGCTGCAAGAAGTCCCAAAGCTGAAGAAATCGAAGAAGATGCGTGTCCTGCATCAAAAAAATCGTGTTCGCTTTCAGAAATTCTTGTAAAACCTGAAATTCCGCCTTTTTTTCTGAGTGTGTCAAAATCATCATAGCGACCAGTCAAAAGTTTATGAGCATAACTTTGATGACCAACGTCCCACACAAGTGCATCCTGAGGACTGTTAAAGCACTTATGAAGCGCAAGAGTCAGCTCTACAACCCCAAGATTGCTCGCTAAATGTCCGCCATTTTCAGACACTGTAGAAATTATTTTTTCTCTGATTTCTCCAGCAAGGAGATTCATCTGCTCTTGATTTAGATTTTTTAAATCCTCAGGAGACTTAATTTTTTCAAGCAGCAATTTAAATTCCCCCTGAAAATACAAAATCCTAAGATATTTTAAATCCGAAAGTTTCTAGATTCTGCAAGTCTTAGAGATCTTCTTCATTTGAAAAAAAAAATACTATCGCACGGAAAAAAATTAAATTTTCCAAAACTGCTAAAAAAAAGACCGCAGTGGCTAAAACAACCGCGGTCTCTTTTAATTCCGTAAGATACGATCATAAGTAAAAAAGATGGTAAAAATAAAGACAGAAAAAAACTGCCTTTAATTACTTACTCTTATGACGATTTCTTCTAAGCTTCTTCTTTCGCTTATGTGTCGCGATCTTAGCGCGCTTTCTTTTCTTACCACAAGGCACGATAGAACTCCTTAAAATTTTAAGTGGATATAATTATGAATTTTTTTAGCACTTACGTCAAGAGATTGAAGCACTTAAAAAAACAAGGCGTAATTTTTTTACACAAGATCCAAAAGAAGTTCATTAAGAAATTTCAAGCCAAAGGAACTTAAAAAAGCCCTTTCTTTGTTAATAAAGGCACAGGAATCTAAAACAAATTTTTTCCACACGGAACTCTTACAAAGTCTTGCCTCAAGATTTCCAAAAAAAGGCGGAAGATTTTTAAAAAGAACTTTGTATCTTCCTTTATCAACTCCAATTTTTGTTCTAAAGCCCATCATAAGATATTCAAATTCCCTGGTTTTTAAAGTGATTTTTTCTGTTTCGCACGGAAGCTCATTTTCACCAATTTCACTAAAATTTTTAGATTCAGCACAGGTCCAGAATTTTATATATTCATCAATATTTTTGCTTACAGTCCATCTTGTTCCGCAAATATCATTTTCAGAACAAAAAGATGTCTGTTCATCATTAAGCCAGATTGTTCCTGCAGCTCCACTTCCTGCACCTATGTAATTTTGCTGCTGCCAGTAAGTCATATTGTGAAGACTGATATTTTTTTTCCGGCAAAAATTTGAAACTTCGTACTGCTCAAATCCAGATTTTTCAAGTAAACCAAATCCCAAAAGCCACTGTCTGTCAGCAGTATCAAAATCAAATGGAAGACCTTTTTTTATATTTTTAAAAAGAGGCGTTTCTTCTTCAACCGTAAGCGTATACAAAGAAATATGAGACGGATTAAAACTTATAAGTTTTTCAAGTCCGCTTAAAAAATCCTCGTCAGTTAAATATGGAAGACCAGAAATCAAATCAAGATTTAAAAGTCCGCTCCACGAAGAAGAAAGCATTTTCATCGCTTCAAAAATTTTTTCAGGCGGACAATGTCTTTTTACCGAAGCAAGAGATTTTTTACTAAAAGACTGAATTCCAAGCGAAAGTCTATTAAAGCCATATTTTTTTAAAACAGCCAGCTTTTCTTCGCTAAGAGATTCAGGATTCATTTCAAAAGTGCTTTCAGAAATTTTAGACTCTGACAAAGAAAATATGCGGTCAAAAAGAAAATCCATCTGCGAAGGAGAAAGAAGGCTTGGAGTTCCGCCGCCAATATAAAGGGTTTTCCAGGAATTTACAGAATATTTTTTTGCATAAAATTCTATTTCCGCACATAAAGCTTCAATATAGGAATCTGGAATTCCTTCAGAGCCGCAGGCTTTGCTAAAAAAATCGCAGTAATCGCATTTTGAAATACAAAACGGAATGTGAACATAAAGAGATGTATCTTCGAGCAAAGGTTTTTGTCCTTAAAAAATTCTTATTTTATTAAAAGGAAAATATTCTAAAAGAGCGCGACCTTTTATTCTGCTTTTGTTAACTGTTCCATACACACGCGAATCTGCTGCTTCGATTCTATTATCAGCAAGAACAAAATATTCATCTTCGCCAAGTTCAACTTCAGTCATATTTTCAAGAACGCCAAGTCCGTCCCATTCAGCAGGAACTGAATAAATATGAATATTGTATGGACGCGAACAAAGTTCAAATTCAGTAAGAAAAAATTTTTCTCCACGAGGCTTTACGTAGGCAATATAATCCTGAATATAAATTTTATCACCAGGAAGAGCAATTACACGGCGCAAACTAAAATGTTCAGTAGTTTTTGTACTATAAGAAAAAGGTTCAAATTTCTGAAAAGTAAAAAACGCCACAAATTTATTCAAAAAAACTTTATACCATGCAATAGTATTTTCTTCTTGAGGTGCAATAAAAAAAACATCACCACGATTTGGACTTTTATCAAGAGGACTTACAAAAACTGCGGAATTTTTTGCAATATCGCTTTCCATAGAATCAGAACGCACAAGACATGGAAATAAAATAAAATTCAAAAACAGAGAAATAAAAAGAATCACTCCTACAACAACAAAAAAAGTTCCTGCAATTTTAGAATTTCGTTCTTTTTGCATCGCAAATGAATATTCGTAAACATTCTGTCTCATAAAAACTTCCAAAAATTTATGGAAACACTCATCTTATTTTAAAGACAATTTTTGTTGTTTCCTTCCAGTAAAAACATATACTTTTACAAAGTGATTTTCAAGCAGCATTTTTTTTCGTTCTGGAGCAAATTTTTTTTCCTCAAGTGCGCGTCGCCGGCTTCGCCTGCTTACCGATTTTTTTAGGAATCCGCTGTTCCGGTCTTCGCTATTCGCTCATTCCTGCTCTTCGCGCAGGAACTTCGGGTCTCCATAGCGGGCTAAGTTTTCTTATCAAAAAAACTGTAAGTTTTGGCATACAGCACCGACTGAGAGTGTTACAAATAGAATTTTTTTGTTTTTTTTGTTAAGTGTAAATTTGTTTATGGCGAAAATTCTGTTTGTTAAGGAAAAGTCTGCGACATTACACGCGCGCACCGCGTACTTGCAGGAAATTTTGTTTTTTTTTCTAATCTGCGCGCGCGTGTTTACCAACAAGACATTCACTTTCGAACTGAAATTTTTCTTAACAAGAAAAATTTTTCTGATAGAACCCTTGTTCTTGTAGTAAAACATAGCCCGGCGTGGAGCGGTGGCAAAGCCATTGCAAAGCAACGGAGCGAATAGCGGAGCCGCGAAAGGACGGGAACTTGTACGAAATTTGCGGGCGCAGTTACCACTAGATTTTTTTTCTTTCAAACTGCAATTTTTCTTTGCTAAGAAAATATTTTCTGTAAGAATATGCGCACGCTGTGGCTAAAAAGAATTCGCTCCAAGTAATTAAAACTTACAACAAACCCGAAATCTAACCTGTTAGCAACCGCACAAATCCCTTCCAACAAAAAAAATCACCAGTCACCAAAAAACCTTAAAAAGCGCATTATATAGACATTAAAAACACTAAGTAATAAAATAAACATTATGGCAGAAGACAGAAAAATCATTGCGCAAAACAGAAAGGCTCGTTTTAACTATACAATCGAAGATTCAATCGAATGCGGAATCGTTCTTGAAGGAACAGAAGTAAAATCTGTAAAAGACGGAAATATTTCTTTTAATGACAGTTTTGCACTGATTGAAGGCAATGAAATTTGGGTTCAGAATTTTCATATTTCAGAATATTCATTTTCCTCTGTTTTTAACCACGACCCTGACCGCAAAAAAAAGCTTCTTTTACACAAGGATCAAATTAAAAGACTAAAGCGCAAGGTTGAAGAAAAAGGCTTTACTTTAATTCCACTGGATTTTTATTTAAAAAACGGACGTGTAAAAATGACGCTGGGAATCTGCAAGGGTAAAAAGCAGTTCGATAAAAGAGCCGATATAAAGGAAAGAGACATAAAGCGCGACATTGCAAGGGAATTTAAGAATTCGCAGAGATAACGGAGAAACTTTTGGTATTTACTTCAAAACGGGCTTTGCTCTCACAATTTTTGATTCTCTTTTTAGCATTAAATCTTTATGCCGCAATTCCTGTAGATTTTTATGCAACTGTAAGTTCTTCAAAAGATTCAAATATGCTTCGAATGACAACCGATCTTTTTTATACACAGTTTCAGGCTTTAGACGGATACACAGTAAATGACAGGCGGGACACAAATTTTTCTGTAGAAAACGCAGTTTCTTCAAATATCGCTTTTTATGCAGAAATTCAAGAAGATTCAGCTGGCGGCTGGCTTTGCACCCTTAACGCAATAAAAAA
>CAVCIJ010000273.1:0-5637 GCA_963601995.1 bacterium
GAGTGTAAACCGGAGAATTTACTTGTTTTTTTGGTCCAATTTTATCAAAACCGCAGTACTGAACAAGAGCAGGTGGTACTGTAATGCTTCCATCTTCATTCTGGTAGTTTTCGAAGATTGCAAGCATTGCTCTTCCTACAGCTATAGCTGTTCCGTTAAGCATATGAACGTATTTATTTTTTCCATCATCATCGTGATATTTTACATTTAAGCGGCGGGCCTGATAATCTGTGCAGTTTGAAGTTGATGTAACTTCTCCGTAATCTCCATCAGGATGCTGTTCATTTGCGCGGCCTGGCATCCATGCTTCAAGATCCCATTTTCTGTATGCAGGAGCACCCAAGTCTCCAGTGCAGGTATCTACAACATGGAAAGGAATTCCAAGTCCTGTAAAAATTTCTTCTTCAATAAGACGAAGTTTTTCGTGGATTTTGTCAGAGTCTTCTGGAAGACAGTAAACAAACATTTCAACTTTATCAAACTGATGAACGCGGTAAAGTCCCTTGCTGAACTGTCCGGCTCCGCCAGCTTCGCGTCTAAAGCAGTGTGAAAGTCCGCAGTAATAAAGTGGAAGTGATTTTTTGTCTAAAATTTCATTTGAATGATAGCCGCCTAAGGTTATTTCAGCAGTAGCAACAAGGCATGTTCCTTCGTCTTCAATGGTATAGACATTGCTTTCGTTTCCGCGTGGATTGAAGCCGATTCCCTTTAAAACTTCTTCCTTTGCAACATCTGGAGTTATAAAAGTTGTAAATCCGTGTTTTCTAAGTATGTTGAGTGCGTACATAATCAGTGCCTGCTCAAGAAAAACTGCTTCATTTTTAAGATAGTAAAATTTTGGTCCAGAAACTTTAGTTCCTCTTTCAAAATCAATAAGATCAAGTTCCTCTCCAAGTTGAACATGATCCTTTGGTTTAAAGTCAAATTTTCGTGGAGTTCCAACTTTTTTTACTTCGAGATTTTCTGTGTCAAGTTTTCCAATTGGTGTATCTGGATGGCACATATTCGGAATTTGCCGTCCTGCTTCGTCGAGTTGTTTTTCAAGTTCAGCGAGTTTTTTTTCAGCAGCAGCAACATCTTCCTTAATTTGCTTGCCTTCTTCAATGTATTTTTCTCTAGTTTGTGCATCAAGTTTTTGTTTCATTGAAGCAGCGTTTGCATTACGTTTTTGCTGCAAAGACTGAAGTTGAGTGGTGAGTGCAGTGCGCTCGTCAAAAAGTTTTACAACTAAGTCAGCATCGGATTTCATATTGCGGTTTATGATATTTTGCTTAACTGCCTCAAGATTTTCTTTAATAAATCTGTAATCTAACATTTTTTTCCTCTGGAAATATGATATTTTAATTTTCTGTAAGTGAACAGACTAAATCCTAATATATTGCTTTTAGAAATTAACTTCAATCAGCAGCAAAGAGACTTAAAAAAGTCTTTTTTGCTAAGTTTTTAAAAATTTGCAAATTTAAAAAGATTCCTTATTCAAGTTCGTATGTTGCAGAAATGCTTACAGTAATTTTTGTTTTTCCGCTGGACATTGCTGTTGTTGAGTCTGCAACGCTTGATTCTGCTTTAAATCCTGCAGAATTTGAATCATAGACAAAAGAACTGTTTTCTTCCTTGATTGTTAAAAGTTTTCCGAGTAAATTTCCGCTCGAAGTTGCAATTGTGTTTGCCTTTGCTTCAGCCTGTTTTACTGCAAGAATACGCGCCTGTTTTTTAGCAGCGTCTGTGCTGCTTGGAAAGTAAGTTACAGAGTTCAGTTGATTTGCACCGGCTTTAATTGCACTGTCAATAATTTCTCCAGATTTTGAAACGTCTTTCAGCACAACAGAAATTCTGTTTGTAACATTGTATGCACCCAAAACTGACCTTCCATTTTGATAGTTGCTTTCCTGATAAATTGAATATCCAGAAGTTGAAATTTCGCTTTTTTCAATTCCTTTTTCGGCCAGGGCATTTTGAACTGCTGTCATTTTTGCAGCATTTTCTGAACTTGCTTTTAAAACATCAGCATTTTTTGTAATAACCGAAAGTTCAATTTTCGCAGAATCATTTTGAACAAAAATTTCGCCTGTTCCAGAAACTTCAATGCTTCTGCTTTTTTTCTGCGGCTCCCGGATTACACATGATGAAAAAAGAAGCGGAAGCAGTGCCAGAATAAAAATTTTTTTTGTTTTCATAAAAATTTCTCCCATAAAAAGTCAATGATAAAATATCAATTTCCGATTTGACTTTTTAATGCAATTTCGTAACAACGTGAGAAATTGCAGTTGATAAGGAAGTTTGCAACGCAAACTTGTGAATAAAAACTTAGACGTTATTTTAGGCAAAGTTTTTATTGCACCTACTTATAAAACTCCGCGTTAGCGGCGAGTCATGGATGGCGAGAATCACAGTTTGTGAAAGCACCGCTTGAGCAAACTGTAATGATAAAAATTACACGGATGTAATTTTTATCATGCCTCCTTAAAAATAAAAAGTGCCTGAAGTTTTTTCAGTTTATCTTATGTTAAAGTAAAAGCGTTTTAAATAAGTTGCACGATTGCTTGCCTCTTGCCAATATTTACTTTTAGGATAAGAGTTTACAATTGTTTCGTATGCGTTCAAAGAATCTTTTATATTTTTTATTTGAGACGGAGATTCAAGAATTTGGGCTTTTATAAAAAGTGCTTCGTCTAAGTCTGAAATTGAATTTTCTAAAAATTTATTTACATTTTCGAGTGCTTCGGAAAACTTTTTGTTTTCAAGACAGGTTTTTGCATTTTCTAGAAATTTTGTCAAATCATCTTCGGTTAAATTTTCTTCAGAAATCTGCGAATCAATTTTGTTTTGAACTTCAGAATTTGCAATTTCATTTTTTTCTGAAACTTCCATTTCTGTTTTTTGAGAATTTGTTCTGTCTGTAAAAGTTTCAATTTTTTGATTTTCATCAGATTTGCTGATTTTAAGATTATCTTTTTCTGAAGAATTTAATTCCGATTTTTTTGGAACAATTTCTTCGTATAAAGGAGCTTTTGCACTTTCTTTTGAAAGTGTTTTTCCCTTGATTTTTACTTCAAGATAATCATCAATAAAATTTCCTGTGAGAGCATCATTTTTGTAAAAATGCAGAACTGCAGTGCCTTCAGTGCGGGATCTCAGCGTAAAAACAGTGTCGCTTGTACCGATTTTTCTTCCCATATAGCGCATTAAATTCTGCTGATTTTCTTCGCCCAAATAAATCCAGCCGTTTCCAGGATATTTTACTTCCAAAAACTGATTTTGAGCCATTGTCATTGATCTTGAAATTATAATTTTACCAGCCTGATTTTCTTCCTGCTGCTGACTGATATTTTCATCTTCTGCGGCACCTTCGTTTTCTGTGACTTGAAGAATAGGACTGTCAATTTCAACCGTGTCATTTAGTGAAGAATTTTCTGCATTTTCAGTGTTTTGACTTTGAATTTCTAAAGAAGCAGAATTTTCTTTATTTTGTGGATTTTCTGTAGAAATTTCTGTTTTGGAGTTTTCAGTTAAAAATTGATCAGAATTACTTTTTTCCGATTCAAAATCTTTAGATTCATTTTCTTTATCTGAAATTTTTTGAGTGGAACTGTCAAAAATATCCTCAGTTTCGTCTAAGTTAAATTTTTCTTCTGCATCTTTTTCGATTTCATTAGAATTATTTTCTTTTGTTTGTGGTAAATTTTCGCTTTCAAAATATGCAGTTATGTCAGAATCAAGCTTTTCCTGTTCTGGTTCTTTAGAAGTGATTTTTGGAGTTTCGTCAAAAATTTGCGGTTCTTCCTTCAAAATTGCTACATCAGGATAGCTGTTTTGTTCTGTGAAATTTTCTTTTTCTAAAGAAACATCTGAATTAGATGAATCTTCGATTTTCAAAGAATTTTCTGGCTCAGTGGAATTTTCGATTTTTGAAGGATCTTCTTCATCAAAAAAATTTTTCTGATTTTCTGAATCTTCTTGATTTATAGAATTTTCTGTTTCTTCAAAAGTTTCTTCAGTTTCTGAAATTTTGCTGTCTGCACTAGGTCTTGATGCACAGGAAAATGCAAAAATTGCAGCCGTTACAGAAATCAGTATGAAAAAAAATTTTTTAACTTTATAATTTTTCATGGTGCCGCTCCAATAATGTCATCAATGATTTTATCATTTGAGTCAGAAAGCTCTTCAACTGTTTTTTTGTCGGGGGCAGAAAACCATTCATCTGCCTGCTCATCGTTCCAAGCTCCATTTGACTCTCTATAAAAATAATAATCTTTCGTAAAGGTTAAATCTTTTGGTTTAAAATATTCTTCAGTCTGAATAAAATTTTTAACTGATGGAGGCTTTGTGTTTTTTCGCTTCGGCTTTGAGTTTGCAATTAAAATCACAACTGCACTTGCAACAAGAAAAACTGCAATTCCAAAAAGCGTAAGGTTTAGTTTTGAACTTGAGTGAATAAATTTTTTAACTGAACAAAAAATTTCCTTAATTTTCTCTTTCATAAATTTTTAAGTTCTTATCTTAACTTTAAGAATTTTCATTTGACTCAGAGATTTTTAAACTTCCATCAGGATTGTGTTCTCTTCGTGGCGGACGTGGAGGCAAAACGATTCCTTCTTCCGGCGGAACGTCTTCTTCTACAAAATCATCTCCTTCATAAGTTAAATTTCCATTCAAAGTGTCGTGATCAAGTCGTAGTTGTATAACTTTTGTAATGCCGCTTTCTTCCATCGAAACTCCAATCAGACTTGATGCTGCGGCAACAGTTTTTTTATTATGCGTAATAACAATGTACTGGCTTACATTTGCAAAAGTTTTCAGTGTTGTAACAAAGCTGGACACATTTCTGTCGTCAAGGGCTGCGTCAATTTCGTCTAAAAGACAGAATGGGCTAGGGCGCACTTGATATGTTGCAAACAAAAGTGCAACTGCAGTCATAGTTTTTTCGCCACCCGAAAGCAAAGAAATTGCTTCAAGTTTTTTTCCAGGCGGCTGTGCGTAAATGTCAATTCCGCTCGTTAAAACATTTGATGGATCACTGAGTTTTAATTCTGCACGACCACCGTTAAAAAGCCTTCGGAACATATTATGAAAATTGCGGCGGATTTGATTGTATGTGTTAACAAACATTTCTGATGATTTTGTTTTGATTTCTTCGCTTACACGCACAAGATTTTCAAGAGACTTTTTTGTGTCATCATAACTTGCCTGCTGCTTTTCGTAGCGCTCCTTTTCTTTAGCAAATTCTTCTACAGCCATCAGGTTAAGCTGACCTAAATCAGAAATTTTTTGCTTTGTTTCTGCAAGCCTTTCCTTAAGAATTTGAGGTGTTTCTGTGATTGTATACATTCTCTCTTCAAATTCCATAAGATCGCGGGAATAGTTTTCAATAAAATTATTTTTTACGTTGCGGATTTCAGTTTCGTTCTGTGCAATGTCGATTGAATAGCGTTCAAGCTGGCTTGCAAATTTGTTGCGTTCTTCCTTTTTTTTATTAAGGATATCTTCTTTACCGCTTACTTTTTTGTTGCATTCCTCAATTTGAAAATCAAGTTCATTGAGTTCTTCACTGAGTTTTTCGCCTCTTTGTTGAAGTTCCGCAATTTCCTCTTCAATTTCCTGAATGCGATCACACAGTCCGTCTAATTTTGCATTTTC
>CAVCIJ010000274.1:0-6943 GCA_963601995.1 bacterium
TTATGATAGTCTTGCGCAAAAAGCTCTTTTTGAAATAGAAAATATTGGCGAATCTCAAAGTTTTATTCTTCCTGCTGAAAATTTTTCTTTGCTTTGCATAAAAGTTTCAGGTAAAAATTATGGTTTTATAATTCCGGCTTTGGAATTTGAAGAAAGTTCTAATGATTTTAATAGTGAGCAAAATGAAAATGAATAATAAATTTTTTGCAAAGATTGCATTGTGTGTTTTTTCTTTAAATTTTCTTGTTTTTTCATCGTGTAAAACATCTCAACTTGAAATTCAAGAGCATTTTTACTCCGATGATGACGCTTTGAATGACGAAATTGATTCAATAAAGGCAATCTCAGAAAAAGACAATTTAAAAGCACTTTGGAGAATTTTTTTACTAAAAGAAAGGCTTTTGCTTGAAAACAAAAATCTTGAGAATGTAAATGAATTTTATGTGCAGCAAATAAAAAAATGCACTGATGAATACAATGACTGCGTAAGTTTAGTAAATAGCGAAAAAGATTATTTTATGGCACGACGGATTTTGCTTTCTTTTGAAGCACTCGGAATCGATGAAAGTGAAAATTTTTTAATGGATGCAAAAACTCTTTCTGCAAAAATTCTTGATTACGTTCCAAAACTGAAATCTGCAAAAAATAATAATTTTAACTTTGCAAATATGAGCGATATGATAAAAGGAACTGTTACGGTTTATGTGGACAAGGGAATTAAAATTGAAAAAGGTTCTGGAATCGTAGATGCGGTTTTGGGAAGCGGATTTTTTATTACAGGCAACGGATATATTGTTACAAATCATCACGTAATTGCTGATATGGTTGAAAAAAAATACGAGGGTTACTCGCGGCTTTATATCAAACTTGCAGAAGATCCTGATACAAGAATTCCAGCTAGAGTTGTTGGTTACGATTCTACTTTGGATCTTGCACTTTTAAAAACTGAAATTGAGGCACCTTATGTTTTTGCGCTTGGTTCGTCAAGTTCATTGAAGGTAGGCGATAAGGTTTATGCAATTGGCTCTCCTCTGGGACTTGAAAAAACTTTAACCAGCGGAATTATTTCTTCTGTTGACAGACAGTTGTTTTCTGCGGGTCATGTTTTTCAACTGGATGCGGCTGTAAACTCTGGAAATTCAGGTGGTCCTTTAATTGATGAAAATGGAATTGTGCAGGCAGTTGTATTTGCCGGAGTTCCAAATTATCAGGGATTAAATTTTGCAATTCCCGTTGAATATTTAAATATGGAACTTCCGTTTCTTTTTAGGGGCGGTGAAAAAACTCATCCTTGGACTTGCTCTTATGGAAGAACAAAACGACTTCCTGGTTCAGGAACTGCAAATGAAGGTGTGAGCGTAAATTATGTTATGAACAACGGAAGTTCTTTTAGGGCAGGAATAAAGGAAGATGATGTTATTGTCAGTATAAATAATCAAAATGTAAGTTCTCTAGATGAACTTCAGATGATTTTTATGAACTATGAAGCGGGAACAATAGTAAAACTTGGCGTGCTTGGCGAAAATTCTAAGTTAAGAGATGCGTACATTTATCTTGAAAAGCGTCCTGAAAATCCGGGATATCAAATTTATTCAAGTGACTTGCTTTCAAATTCTCTTTATCCTTTGATTGGACTAAAACTTGTAAATACTTCAACTTTTAGCAAAAGAAAATTTAATGTTACAAAAGTTTTAAAAAGCTCTGTTGCTGACGAAGCTGGATTCAGTGAAAATGATCCAATTGAAGTTTTGGGAGTTGAAATAAATGATGAAAAATCGGCTGCATACATAAAATTATATGCAAAAAGAAGACAAAAAGGCTATCTTGATATAAGCATTGCTTTGCCTGTATCCTTTGACAATCCGTATTATTTTTGAGGAAAAAAAATGACTGAATTAAAATACAAAAGAAATTTCTGCATAACGGCGCATATTGACCATGGAAAATCTACTCTTGCTGACCGTCTGATTCAAAAGGCAAAAATTATTGAAGACCGTCAGATGAAAAATCAAATTCTTGACAATATGGATATTGAAAGAGAGCGGGGAATCACAATAAAAAGTCAGGCAGTAACAATTCCTTACAAGGCAAAAGATGGCCACGATTATGAATTGAATTTTGTTGATACTCCGGGACATGTTGATTTTAGTTACGAAGTTTCGCGTGCAATTGCTTCCTGCGAAGGTGCTTTGCTTTTAATTGATGCAACTCAGGGGGTTGAAAGCCAGACTGTGAGCAATATGTATATGGCTATGGAGCAGGATCTTACGATTGTGCCTGTAATCAATAAAATTGACTTGCCAAGTGCTGATATTCCGAGTGTTAAGCATCAGATTGAGCACGATCTCGGTCTTGATTCAAATGATGTTCAGCTTGTAAGTGCAAAGACTGGCGAAGGAATTGATGAGCTTTTAGAAGCAATTGTAACAAAATTTCCTGCACCACAAGGCGATGTGAACGCTCCTCTAAAAGCTCTTATTTTTGACTGTCATTATGATGAATACCGCGGAGTTGTTGTTCATCTTCGTGTAAAGGAAGGCCGGTTAAAAGAAGGTGATCTAGTTACGCTTATGAGCACTCATGCTGAATATAAGATTGAGCAGGCAGGAATTTTCAAAATTAACTACGAGAGAACAGGCGTACTTGAAGCAGGCGATGTTGGCTACATTATTGCTGGAATGAAGACTGTAAGTGATGTTCGTGTGGGCGATACTCTTACAAATGCTGAAAATCCTGCTGGTGAAGCACTCGCTGGTTTTAAGGAAGTAAAGCCTGTTGTATTCAGCTCAATTTATCCGATTGATTCAAATGACTATGAAGGGCTTAGGGATTCTATGGAAAAACTTAAGCTTAATGACGCTTCTCTTATTTACGAAAAAGATAATTCGCTTGCATTGGGCAATGGTTTTAGATGCGGATTTCTGGGACTTCTTCATCTTGAAATAATTCAGGAGCGGCTTGAACGTGATTTTGATCAGGTTGTAATTTTTACAGCACCAAGTGTTCGCTACAAGGTAAAAACTCCCGGTCGTGATGAAATTTATGTAGATAACCCGGCTGATTATCCTGAAGGAAAAATTGAGTCTTCTCAGGAACCGTACATCAGTGCATCAATAATTACTCCATCTGAATATCTTGGTCCAATTATGGAGCTTTGCAGAACAAAACGCGGCGTGCAGAAAAATATGAATTATCTTGATACAAAACGTGTTGAACTTACTTACGAAATGCCGCTTGCTGAAGTTCTTTTTGATTTTTACGATAAACTTAAGTCTTATTCGCGCGGATATGCAAGCTTTGATTATGAACTTTTGGATTACAGACCTACAGATTTGGTTAAAATTGATATTTTAATCAACGGAAAGCCTGTTGACGCTCTTGCACAGTTGTGTTACAGGGCAAGTGCTGTAGAAAGAGCAAAGCAGGTTTGCGATCGCTTAAAAGGCGAAATTGTGCGCCATCAGTTTAAAATTGCAATTCAAGGAGCAATTGGCAGCCAGATTATTGCAAGAGAAACTGTAAATCCTGTGCGTAAAGACGTTCTTGCAAAATGTTACGGCGGAGATGTTACAAGAAAAAGAAAACTTCTTGAAAAGCAAAAGGCTGGAAAAAAACGTATGCTTATGGCAGGAGACGTTGAACTTCCGCAAAGTGCATTTCTCGCAGTTCTTAAAGAAAAAGAAGACAATTAGTTTTGATGAAAAGTCTTTTTATAAAAAGATTGTCAGTTTTTAGAAGCGTCTTTTAGTTGTTTTAAAAAGAAATTTATTTCGGCTCGGATTCGCTTTAAAAAACTGATTTCAGTTTTAAATTTTTGCCCGTCTGGAAAATGGATATAAAGATAATCTCTGTTTTCCAAAAGTGATTTTAACTGCTCTTCTAAACTTATATTTTTTTCTCTGTATTCGGATTTTTCTCCGTTTGCTAAAAGGGACTTTGCTTTTTCGAGTGCAAGAATTTCATTCTGGAAAAAAGTTTTTATTTTTTTCTCCGGCGAAGAATTTTTTGATTCAGCAAATAATTCTTCAGTTTCTATATTTGAGCCATTTTCATTCAAAAATTCTGAAAAATCAGTTTTTATAGGAAGCCCTATGTCAAAACCAAATGTACTCAAGTCAAAAATATTTTTTTCTTTAGAAAAGATATTCTTAAACTGAATTGCATAATTTTTTAAAGCTTCATTTGTATATGAAATTTTTTTATCTTTTCCTAAAAACGAAATAGACTCGTTAGAAAAGCAGGCATTGTAATTTTGCGGAGGGTTAAATCTGTTTTGCTGAAAAAAAAGGTTTAAAGAAGATTGAGTGCCCTTTGCATGTGTTTTTCCAGCACTAAAGGCAAAGTCAAGTCCGAGTGTAAATATTTTTACATTTTCATCTTTTCTGATTTTTAGGGCAATATAAACTGCGGCAAGTCCAACTGAACCCATTGGTTCAATTATACTAAGAACAATTTTTTTATCCTCAAGATTTTTTATGTACTTGCAGTCAGAAAATTTACTTAAGAAAAATATTTTTTTTTGAAAACATAGTGCATACTTCATTTCGTGCACATAAGTCAGAAAACAAAAGAGGCTCTTTTTTTTCAAAAAATTTTTTCAGTCCGATGTAGGATTTTTGAATTGCGGATTGCGGTTCTAAGGCAACAATCGCATCCGGCATAATATTTTTTTCGCAGAGACTTCTTGCAGCAGCGTCAACTGCGATTATAAAAAAATTATCTTTTAGTTTTTCCCAGTGTGCAAAATTATCAAGAGATTCTCCGGCACCGCAAACAAGAATATTTTTTGAAATGCAGTTTTTACTGTCAGAAAGTTGTACGCTGTTTTTCAGATACGGCAGATTTTTAAAAATATTTTTTGAATACAGCCTTCCCATTTTTTGGACTGTAATTCTGTTTTTCCAAAATATTGTGATAATTTCTTGAAGTCCCTTTTCAACCTCTTCATATTTTTCTTCGGCAAAGTGAATTCCTGCACTGAAATTGATTCTAAGAATTCTCCTGTAATCGCCTGACTGTGCAAGATTTCTTGTGTATTCATCAAGTTCAAGAATATTTGAAAAATTAAAAAATCTTATGTCTTTTTGTGATTCGCAAAGATAGTTTTTTGAAAATTCAAAAAGATTTTTGTCGGCTTCAAAGCCAATAATTTTGCAGTTTTTTGGAAGTTTTTGTATAAGTTCTTCAAATCCGTAGAAAAGAAGCGGTGAGCAAAGAAGTAAAATTGTTCCCGGAAGAATTGTTAAGTTTTCTATGCACGCAAGAATTGTTCTTTTTGGATTATATTTTGAATAGAGAAATTTGCCCTTGTATTCAACCGTGTTTAAAGAGCAAAAAGCCCCATCCGCTTTTATCAGATGAGGCTTTTCATTTTTGTTAGAATCTGAAATTCCAGTCAATTTTTAGTTGTTTGAATTGTTCATAAATGTTGAAAGATAAGTCTGCATAAAATTATTTTCAACTTTGCTGCTGTTCATAAGATTTGAATTTGCTGAAGAAGAATCGATATTTTCAACTGTTGTGCCGAATGAATCTGAATGAACAGCTTCATCAGTTTGAATATTTGTGCACTGAAGAACAAGAATTTTTGCTCCAGCAACTAATGGAGATGTAATTTCGCCTTTTTTAAGTGAGAAAACTTTCTGTAAAAGTTCAGCATTGCTTGTAACTGAAGAAATTTCTGACTGTTCTGAACCTGCATAAAGTGCTGAATTTCCATAATTTATAGGAAAAGCTGAAATTTCAACCTGGTCAACACTGTATTTTTTGCAGGCATTTGAAAAACTAGAAAGTGCTGCATCAGCAATAAAATCTTCTGCAAGTTTTGTGTAGTAATTTTCAATGTAACTTGCTTCGTTTTCTTTTAAATATGTCATAATTACAGAAACTAAATTAGAATCTTCAAAGTCAGCAGAAAGTGCATCCCCATTGCTTCTAAAAATAGAATATCCGTGTTTTGTTTTGATTACTCCAGAAAGTTCGTCCTTAGTTAAAGATGTGATTTCATTTGCTTTTTCAGCATTTTCTGTCATATCTGCAATCTGGAATTTGTAAGGATGTGAAAGTTTTCCATCTGAATCTGTGTAATAATTTTTTGATTTTTCAGCAAGTGCATCTTCAAATGTGATTTCAGAATTTGTAATCTGCTTTAAAATTGATTTTGCTTCGCTTTCTGAATCAACTGAAATTGCTGAAATATCATAGCGTGTGAAATTGTCAGCATTTTTCCTGCCATAAGAAATTGCTTCTGAGTCAGGGAAATTTGCTGTATCAAAACTTGCAAGAACAAAAGAATGTTTTTCCTGAGCCATTGATTCTATAAAATCCTGCTCAGCCTTAGTTGATTTTAATCCGTAAAGTTTTTGTCCGTTGAATTTTTCCTGTGAAGAACCAAAAACGTCGTCAGCGTAGCGTGAGAAAACTAAGGAATCTTTAATGTCGCTTCTGAGTGTGTTTATTGTATTTTCATCAGCCTGATTGTACATCTTTTGTGAAAAATGTCCGTTTTCGTCCTGAAAATACGGGAGAGAAACAAGTGTTCTGTTTACAGCCTGTTCTGGAACTTTATAACCGCTCTTTTTTACTGCCGAAGTATATGCAAGATTGATAACTGTCTGATTAAAAGCCTGATTAAAGATGTAGTAATAATACTGATCTGTAATTTGAATGCCGTAGTTTCTGTATTGCTGCATAATATTGTTTGCAGTTCTTACAAATACAGAATTAGGTTCATATGTTATTTTTTGTCCGTCAAACGAACCGAATGAAGGTGCTTTGTTACGATTGAAAAGCCCCTGATAAACTGCAATTCCGCCTGCAGGTAAAAAAACAATCGCCGAAATGATAAGAATAATTACCGCTCCTATATTTACGCCGCTTTTTTTTGATTTATGCTCTTTTGCGTCACTCATAAAATCACTTCTTCCTTTTTTTAGTTATAATA
>CAVCIJ010000275.1:0-4232 GCA_963601995.1 bacterium
GCGGAATACAGCATCTGCCAAATCAGGATGTTGGCGAAATGACTGTAGATTTTTTAGGAAGTGATGCCGAAATTGAAAAATCACTTGCATTCCTAAAAGAAAACGGCGTGAACGTGGAAAAAGTTTTTTAACTGGGAGATTTTTATGGGCAAAATATTAACTTTGATTGCATCGTCTACTTTGCAGACTTTGATAATGGTTTTCTTTTCTACACTTTTTGCTGTGATTATTGGATTTCCGCTTGGCGTTCTTTTAAGCATTACAAATCCTGGTGGAATTATGCCGAAGAAAATTTTCAATCAGATTCTTGGAAGAATTATAGATGTTTTTCGTTCATTTCCATTTGTTATTTTGATGATTGTTCTTCTTCCGTTTACAAGATTTATTCTTGGAACTGCAATTGGAACTGCGGCTACAATTATTCCTTTGAGCATTGCGGCAGCTCCGTTTGTGGCGCGTGTTGCAGAAACTTCTCTTAATGAAGTTGATTCTGGCGTTATTCAGGCTGCGAGGGCAATGGGCTCAACAAACTGGCAGATTGTTTACAAGGTTTTAATTCCAGAAAGTTTGCCTTCTTTGGTTTCGGGGCTTACTCTTACAATAATAAATTTAATCGGATATTCGGCAATGGCTGGAACTTTAGGCGGCGGTGGTTTAGGAGATCTCGCAATCCGCTACGGTTACCAGCGCTTTAGAACAGATGTAATGATTCTTTCTGTTGTAGTAATAATTCTTTTAGTTGCAGTTTTGCAGGCAGCCGGTTCAAAAATCAGTGAGTCAATACAAAAACGCCGCTAAAAATTTTTTTGTTAAAATCGAGTTTGTGTGCTGCAGAAAATCTTTTTTGTTAACAGGCACCAACGTGTTACTAACAAAATTTTTTTTGTATCTGCTTGACTAAATTTTTAATCAGTTGTATAAAAAAATAAAACATATAAAACCACTAGGAAATTAGGGGGATTGGAGGCTAGTATGAAAAAAATTATTGCATTTGCAGCTGCATCAGTTTTGGCAGCATCAGTTTTTGCTGAGGAGCTTGTTACTCTAAAAGTTGGAGCAACTCCGGAACCTCACGCAAATATTCTCAATCTTGTAAAAGATCAGCTTAAAAAAGAAGGAATTGACCTTCAGGTTGTGGAATTTACAGATTACGTTACACCGAATGAAGCCGTAGAATCGGGTGATATTGATGCAAATTATTTTCAGCATCTTCCTTATCTTGAATCATTCAATAAAGAAAAAGGAACTCATCTTGTAAATGCTGGTGGAATTCACATTGAGCCAATGGCAATTTATTCAAAGAAAATCACAGATTTAAAGCAGCTCAAAAAGAAGGCTAAGGTTGCAATTCCGAACGATCCTACAAATGAAGGTCGCGCACTTTTAATTCTTGACGCTGCAGGTCTTATTGAACTTGATAAATCAGCAGGAATTACAGCTACAACAGTTGATATCAAAAAGAATCCGCTCAAACTTAAATTTGTTGAGCTTGAAGCAGCAAGTCTTCCGCGCACAATCAATGATGTTGACATTGCAGTAATCAACGGAAACTATGCAATTCCTGCAGGGCTAAAAGCGTCAACTGACGGACTTTATGTAGAGGGGGCATCTTCTCCATACGTAAATGTAATCGCAGTAAAAGCAGGACGCGAAAATGACGATGCAATTAAGGCACTTGTAAAAGCACTTGAGTCTGATACTGTAAAAAACTGGGTTGCAGAAAAATATCCGAATGGTGAAGTTGTTACAGTATTCTGATTTTTATTGCTAAGTGGACTTTTTGATTTTTAGTTCAGATTAGTTTTCTTTAATTAAGGCTGTCGGTTCTGGCAGCCTTTTTTTAATGACAAAATCTTCTTAAAAAGTTAAACTCTATCGAAAATCTAAAAACTGAAGTTTTTATTGGAGAAAATATGAATATTGCGGTTTTAGTTAGCGGTAGCGGTACAAATCTTCAATCTTTAATTGATTACGAAAAAACAAATAAAAACTGTCCTTATCACATAGTTCTTGTTGTTTCAAATACAAAATTTGCCTATGCCTTAGAGAGGGCAAAGGCAGCAGAAATTCCTTGTTTTGTAAGAAGTCCTTTTAGCGTACTTGGAAAAGATGTATCTCAAACTGCGGATCGTGACACAAAGCGTATTGCCGTAAGCGATTCAATTTTGGAACTTTGCAAGGAATACAAGGCTGAAGCAATTGTTCTTGCAGGTTATCTTTCGGTTTTAGGCGGAAAAATCCTCGATGAATACAAAAATAAAATTCTGAATCTTCATCCAGCTCTTCTTCCAAAATTTGGCGGAGTTGGAATGTGGGGACATAATGTTCACGAGGCGGTTTTAAAATCTGGAGAAAAAGAAAGCGGCTGCACAATTCATTTTGTTGATTCAGGCTGCGATACAGGAAAAATCATTGTGCAAAAAAAAGTTCCTGTTTTGCCTGACGACACTCCAGATTCACTTTACGAAAGAATCGCCCCTAAAGAACACGAGGCTATTGTTGAAGGCGTTTGTCTTCTTGCACGTGGTGAAGTGTAAAATCATTCAGTTGCCATAATGTAACTTGCTTTCGGCATAGCCGTAATTTCTACACGGCGGTTTTGTGCTCTTCCTTCTGGACTTGAATTGTTTGCAATAGGACGTGTTCCGCCGTATCCTCTGTAGGTAAAAAGATCTTTGTTCACTCCATATTCTACAAGAAGTTCAATTATGGCTTTTGCTCTTTCTATACTAAGCTGCATCTGTCCGTTTGGCTTGTTTACATCTGCAGTGTGACCTTCAACTAAAATATTAAATTCTCCGCTCGAAGTAAGTTTTATAAGCGACTTTGCAATTTCTTGAATTCTCGGTTTTTCTTCTGGCAAAAGTTCGGCACTGTCGGCAATAAAATTTAGGTTCTGCATTGTAATAGAAATTCCTGAAGGATCTTCTTTTAAAATTGTGTCTGGAATTTTATTTTCGTAAAAATATTTTTGCATTTCGCGGTAAGCCATAAAATATTGCTTGTTTCTGTCGGGTGCACTTACTTTGTGAACAAGAGTTTTTTCATCAAGAAGAATAACAATTTTTCCCTGCTTCAAAAGTTCAAGATTTTCTTTTACTGAAGTGATTTTTAGCCAGTCATTTTCTGAAATAACAGGATCAACTCTATTTACGCCAAAAATTTTTTTTGCTGAAATCCAAAGAGGATCTTTTCCTACCCGATTTTCATAGCTTTCAATCAGCGGACTTGATGAGTAAAGAACAATTCCTTTTTCCTTTGCAATTTTTGGTTCAACCATATTTTTTTCATAAACAAGTTCCATATTTTCATTCCAGATTTTTGGAAAAATACAAGGTTCCGCTTTGCTCGAAATAAATTCGCCTTGAACCGGGAGAATTCCGCGTGCATCTATTATAATTCCTGTGTATTTTCTTGATGCAAGTCTTTGAATTGGAATTTGCTGAGTGTAAGGGGTGCGGTGTTTTATAAGAAGAGCACCAATTTCCTTTAAATCAATTGTGTGGTTTGTAAGAAGTTTTTTTCCGCCTTCATAAAAAACTGGTGCTCTTTGCTGGCTTTCGTCAATAATGTGCGTAAACTGCTCTAAAGTTAAGGTTCCGTCCAAAATAAGATTGTTAAGAGTGTTTGTGTCGTCAACGCAAACTGAAAGAAGCGGATCTTTTACAAGTACGGGAAGTTCCATTTGTATTTTGTTTACCGAAGTTACTTTTCCGCTTGGCATTGGAATTCCTGATTTTATTACATCAAGACTTATATCTGAAGAAAATGTATTTTTTGTCCAATTTATTGTGCTTGTTGATGTGATCAGAGAATTTTTTATTTCAGCGTGGCCGTTTTTGTTTGCCATAAAACTTGCGTATTGTTCATCGCTCAAATTTACTGAATCGAATGAACTTGATGCGTCCTGTGCCCAGAAAATTGAAGTTGAAAAAAATAAAATTCCTGCCAAAATCAAAGTTTTTTTCATTTTTCTTTCCCATTAAAAGCCAGATTAAGAATCCTGATTTTTATGCTGATTCTTTTTCCTGTCCGCAAAATTCAATTTTTTTTTAGAATTTTACTCTTTTTTTATATCGGATTTTTTTTACTGCCTCTTTAGTTTTAGAAGAATTTGCAGAAAGTGTTTTGTTATCAGAAATTTTCTGTTAAGAAGAAGTCTTCTGGTAAACACGCGAAATTTTTTTGCTAATAAAAAATCTTCTAGTAACCCCGTGCGCCTTGTTGCTGAC
>CAVCIJ010000276.1:0-5280 GCA_963601995.1 bacterium
TAATATGGCAATTGCCTACGCTCAGATTGGAAAAAAAGTGATTCTTATAGACGGTGATATGGGAATGGCAAATGTTAATGTTTTGCTGAATGTTGTGCCTCAGTATAATTTGATGCAGGTAATAAATCATCAGAAAACAATGGATGAAATCATACAAAACACTGAATGTGGTATAAAATTTATTGCCGGAGCAAACGGATTTTCCAGAATTGCAAATCTTTCAAAAGACGAACTTGATAATTTTGCAAAGGAATTTTCTTCACTTTCCAATGCTGATATAATCATAATTGACACAGGTGCCGGAATTGCGAATAACGTGCTTCAGTTTGTTGCGGCTGCTGACGAGGTTTATGTTGTTACGACGCCGGAGCCTACAGCAATTACAGATGCTTACGGAATTATAAAAATCATCACAACAGAACTTGTTGACCGGCAGATTGACATAAAACTTCTTGTTAATAGAGTTCATTCTGCAGACGAAGGAAAAAGAATTTCTAACCGCATTATTACAATTGTAGGTCAGTTTTTAAATTATAAAGTTGAATATATTGGATTTGTTTATGATGATCCTGTTGTTCAAGCTTCAGTTTTAAGACAGAAACCTTTTATGATTGTAAATCCAACTTCAAAGCCAGCTGTTTGCTTAAAGCACATTGTTGGACGAATTGAAAAAACTGATGTTGGAACGAATTCTGGAGTTTCAAATTTTCTTAAGAAATTTTTGGGCGGAAGAAGCAAGTAAAAATTTTAGAAGAGTTAAAAATTTTTGTTGAAGATTTCAAAAACTTGACGGTGTTAAAATTATGTCTTACTCTAATAGTCTAGGAAGGGGAAAATAGCATGTCTAAGCCAAAAAAAATTATTGTACCGGCTGTAACAGGCTTCGTTTTGTCTTTTCTAATCAGTATTATTTCAACTCATAAATTTGCTCTTTCTTTGCTTAGAGCCTTGATTTTTGGAGTTGTTTTTGGACTTCTTGCCCTCTTAATTGATTTTCTGAATGAAAAATTTCTTTCTGTTGATGATGAAAAAGATGGTTCTGAACAGGGAACAGCGGTGGACAGCGGACGCGGAAATTTAGTTAATTTTACAGTTAACGATGAAAATCTGACAGAAGATGATAATGCTCCGTCTTTTTCCGTTTCTATGAATAAAATTCACCTTGATGATGAAAAAGATTCTTTACAGAATTCAGCGGACGAAAATCTTTCAAAAAATAATTCTGATTTTCAGGATGTTTCTTCAGAAAGTTTTGCTCCGACTCAAAATCCTCAAAAAAATGATTCTGGCGGGAAAGAAAATTCTGAAAATTCTTTTAGAAGAGTCGAACTTGGAAAAAAAATAGACAGTTCGGATTTTCGTGATAAAATAGATAAAGAAAATCTTTCAGAAACTTCAGATTCGGGATCGGAAGATGATGTAAAAAAAATTTCTGATGATGAGAAGGAAATTGGTTCACTTCCTGATTTTAGCGATGATGCAGAAGATTCTGTTTCAGAAGATGAAGATATTGTCAGCACAAGCGATTTTGTGGAAGAAGGAATGGATAGTGACTATTCGCACGGAACTAATTCTGCAGATGAGTCTAAGGCAAATAATTTTGATGCGGGTACGATTGCAAGTGCCATAAGAACCATTCTTAAGCGTGAGGATTAGTAATTTTTGATGATATAAAAATGGAAATAACTTTGTTTCAAAATAAATCGCTTTTTGAAACTTTTTTATAAAAAAATTGGCTTTTAAAGTCTAAAATGAGCTTCTAAAAATTTATTAGGGGATAAAAATTTTTTAAGGGATCAAAATGGAAACTACAGAACTTGACGAAAAAGAAGAAGAGCAGCTTTGGAAAGAATATAAAAAATCAAAATCTCCGGCACTGAGGGAAAAATTTATCAGGCAATATATGAATCTTGTAAAATATGTTGCCGGCAAGGTTCACACTGGAATGCCGGATTCTGTTGATTATGATGATTTGGTAAGTTTTGGAAATTTTGGTCTTCTTGATGCAATAGATAAATACGATCCTGATAAAAATGTAAAGTTCAAAACTTATGCTGTTGTTAGAATTCGCGGTGCTATTTTTGATGAACTTAGAGAAATGGATTGGGTTCCTCGTTCTGTAAGACAAAAATCCCGTGAAATGGAAGACGCTATTTCTCAACTTGAAGCAAAACTTGCCCGTCCTGCTTCAGATCAGGAAATTGCACAGGAAATGAATGTAAGTATTGATGAGTATTATAATCTGCTTAATAAAATAAGCGGAACAAGCATTCTTTCCTTAAATGATGTTTGGTATTCTGGCGATGATAATGATCACGTTTCTATTGGCGATAGCATTGAATCTCCAAAGAATTTAAATCCTGATGTTATTGTAGAACGTGAGGATATAAAAAGATGTATTATTCAGGCAATAAATGAACTTCCTAAAAATGAAAAAATGGTAATTGTTTTGTACTATCATGAAGATTTAACTTTTAAGGAAATTGGAAAAGTTCTGAATATAAGCGAGAGTCGTGTAAGCCAGCTTCATTCTTCTGCAAATTTGCGGCTTAGGGCAAAACTTACAAGTGTTAGAAAAGGAATTTTTTAAAATTTCTTAAAATATTGATTTCTTGCATTAGGAAAGATTATGGTCAATTTGGAAAAACTTCGGCTTGATATGGAAAAAAAACTCTCTGTTGATAAAGAAATTCATACGGTTGAAGTGCGTGGCGATACTCTTGATGAATGTCTTGAAGATGCTGCTATTCAGTTGCAGACAAAAGTTGCAAATCTTGAGTACGAGGTGCAAGCTCGCGGATACGGTGGAATTTTAGGGCTTATGAAAAAGCCTTGGTTCGTAAAAGTTTATGAAAATCCGAATCTTGCTAAAAAAGCAAAAAGTCAGAAAAATGATTCTATTTTAGATGGTGAGGAACTTGCAGAAAATCTTGCACCTGCAAAAAAAGACGGATGTTTTTATATTCACCATTTCGATTCTGGAATATTTGTAAAAATTGTACTTCCTGAAAATGGTGGCGAAAAAGTAAGTGAAAAAGATTTATTAAATGCTGCTCGAAGTCCTGATAATATTTCTCTTGATGAAAATCTCTTAAAAAATCTCTGCAAAAAAGGTACTGACGGAAAATATGCTGAAGTGGGCACCTATTCACATGATGTTGTAGGTGACGCAATTATGGCTGTTGACGTTTCTAATGATGATATGCAGGCTACAATAACTGTTACTCCGCCAGGTCCGTGTGGCAGTGAAATTACAGAAACTCAAATTCTTGCAGCTCTAAAAAAGCAGGGCGTTGTTGCTGGAATTGAAGATGATAAAATTGAAGCTTTTGTAGATAATCCTGTTTACAATGTGCCTTATGAAGTTGCAGCAGCGGTTCTTCCTGTTGATGGAAGAGATGCTTATATTGCCTACAATTTTGAAACTGACCGTACAAAACTTAAATTAAAGGAAACTGGAAATGGTCAGATTGATTTTAAGGAACTCAATTTGATTCAAAATGTTGTTGCAGGTCAGCCTCTTGCTCAAAAAATGATGCCTCAGCGCGGAAAAGGTGGAAAAAATATAAGAGGCCGCTATCTTGAGGCAAAAAATGGAAAAGATATAAATATTCTTCTTGGTCAGAATGTAAAACTAGACAGGGACGGTTGTACTGTTATTGCTGAAAAAAACGGTCATGTTATGCTTGTAAATGACAGAATTACGGTTGAAGAAGTTTACGAAGTTTCAGGCGTAAATATAAAAACTGGAAATATTACTTACATGGGAACTGTAATTGTTCGCGGAAACGTAGAAGACGGATTCAGCATAAAAGCCGACGGTAATATTGAAGTTCACGGTTCTGTTGGAAATTGTCATCTTGAAGCTTTAGGCGACATTGTAATTTCACAGGGCGTTATGGGACGCGATGAGGGAGAAATCATTTCAAGCAAATCTGTTTGGGCACGTTTTATACAGAATGCAAAAATTACTGCAGGCGAATATGTTGTTGTAAATGACAATATAATGAACAGCGAAGTTACAGCAATGAAGCGCATTTTGCTGAAGGGAAAGCGTGCTGCAATTATTGGCGGACATTTGTTTGCAACCGAAATTGTAAGTGCAAAAAATATCGGATCGTTAAACGGCGGAATTGAAACTATCATTGAAGTTGGAATTGATCCAAAGGCGAAGCAGCGCCTTCTTGAAATTCAGGGAATGACTTCTAATCTTGAAAAAGAACTTGATGAAGTTAATTTGAATATTCAGACAATCGAAAAAACAAAGGAAATTCGTCGTACAATTCCAAAAGAAAAGGAAGAAACCTTAAATAAACTCAAGGAGCAGAAAATTAGCCTTGAGGAAAATACTGCAAAGTTAAGCAAAGAATTTGAAGATATACAAAAAAGACTTAGGGAACTTCGTGTTGTGGGAAAGGTTATGGCAAGTGGAACCGTTTATCCTGGAGCAAAAATTACTGTGCGCGATGTTTCTGATGAAGTTCAGCAGGAAATAAAGTCTGTTTGTTTTTATTATGAAGGCGGATTTGTTCGCAGGGGCAAATATGATCAAAGTCAAGATGACGATGTAGGAGTTCCAGTTGGCTATACATCCAATTGATTTGTCTGCAATGTATGTTCATATGGACAATATAGGCAAATTTAATGCTTCTCAAAATCAAATTGCCCAAACTCTTGGTCAGGCTTCTTTGGAAAACGCTTTGCAGAATGAAAAAATTAAGTCTTCTACGGTAAAGGAAACTGAAAATAACGGGAATCAATCAAATAATGTAAATGCTGATGGAAAAAATTCCCAAAATACTGATTTTGAAAAAAAATCTTTAAAAAATGAAAATTCTGACGATGACAAAAAGTCTGAAGAAAAAATTTACCAGATAAAAGATCCACGCTGCGGAAACCGTGTAGATATTTCAGGATAAAGAGGAGGTTAAAAACCAGATTTTAACGTCCGGTTTTTCTAAAATGATTTATATTTTAGCAGCACTCATTATTTTTAACATAATTATGTGGATAATTATGGGAGCAAGATTTAATAAATTTTTTTCCACAGATAAATTCATTCAAGAAGCGCACGATCAGGTTAATGAAATGATTACAAACCTTAACCGACATGCCGACAGAAATATTACTTTGATTGATGAAAAAATTAAGGAACTCAAGGCTGTAAGTGCTGAAGCAGAGCGTAAGGTAAAGACATTAAAAAATGAGCTTTCAAAAGTTGAAAAATCAGCACTTCTCGAAAAGCAGATGTCTTTTTTTGATCTTCCTTCAGTAAACAAA
>CAVCIJ010000277.1:0-5637 GCA_963601995.1 bacterium
CCGCGACACACTCACAGATGGTAGTTTCGACAAACTTGATTTAAACTCGAAATTCTACAGATTTTCCCAGTCCAGTTTTTCGTTTTTATAGAAAAATTCTCTGTCGTGTTCACCAACTTCCCGCAAAACATGGCAAGGGTTACCGACTGCAACAACATTGTCAGGAATATTTTTTGTTACAACGCTGCCGATCCCAATCACAGTATTTTTACCAATTGTAACTCCAGGAACTACAACAACATTCGCGCCAATCCAGGCATTTTCGCCAATATGAATATCCTTGTTGTACTGGTAACCTTTTCCGCGGAGTTCAGCATTTATAGGATGATTTGCCGTTGCCAGCGTTACATTCGGATCGAACATAACTTTATCGCCAACATAAATGTGACCGTCATCAACGCAAGTCAAATTTGAATTTGCATAAACTCCATTTCCAAAATGCACGTGATGCCCGCCAAAATTTGCATGAAAAGGCAGCTCAATGTAGCAGGCATCCCCACATTCCGCAAAATTTTTCTTCATCCATTCAAGTTTTTTCAGATTATCACTTGGCTTATACTGATTAAATTCCCAAAGAGCATCCTGAAAAGGCATCTGCTCTTTCACAATCTCTTCGTCTCCTGGCAGATAAGGCAGGCCGGCAACCATTCTTTCATACTGAGTCATTTTTTTTTCTCCTATATATCTCAAAATTTCAAAAATTTTATTCACGAGTAATATTTTTCAGCCATTTAACCACAACGCAACACAGTATACAAGGTGTGTGTATTAAGGGCAGGTGGAAAAAATCAGGGAAAGCAGGAAAGTTAGAAATAAATTGACAGCGTTTTTTTTTTCGTCAACCATAAGATAAAAATGATTTTTCTAAAGCTACCCTAATTCTTAATAATTCTTTTGATTTCTTCAAGATTTTCTGCAAAATAAATTCCTTTCTGCCTCTCTTTTGAAGAAAGGACCTTTTCAATCATCACTTTCAGAAGTTCCTTAAGATGATTGTAGAAACCGTCCAGATTGTAAAGAATGCAGGGAGCGTTCAAGTGCTTAAGCGAAACCTTCGACATAACCTCCGCAATTTCTTCCAATGTACCAGTTCCGCCTGGGAATGCAATAAAGGCATCGCCCAACTCAATCATCTTGTTTTTTCGCTCTGACATATCTTTCGTTACAATCAGCTTTGTAAGCCCTTCATGCTGCAATTCACTTTCAACAAAAAACTCAGGTTCAATACCAGTTACGTCACCGCCGGCATTTAAAACACTGTCAGCCAAAGCACCCATTAAGCCGCACTTTGAACCGCCATAAACAAGTGCATTTCCGCTTTCTCCAATCCACTTTCCCAGTTCCTGCACGGCACTGCGAAGACGCGGGTCATTTCCCTCATTTGCACCAAGATAAACTGTTATGTTCATTCTAAATTTTCTCCTTTTTTTGCGTATCAATTAAGTAAGCCTGCGAATCACCCCATTCTGCACAAATCAGACTTTCTACTATCTGACACAATTTTTTATTAGACCGGCGGTTTATCACATTTACAAACAAATCATAAGTCTTTATATCCCATTAATCTGTAAAAATCATTTTTCCACATTATATTATTGCAGCCAGTTTTATCAGCTTTAAAATTAGTACAAGCCAGAAAATCAGTTTTTTCAGTAGACTTTACAATTAAATATCCATCTTCGCAGCAGTTGCACTTCATTATAGATAGTTTTCCAGTTTCAAGTTTATTGGTCATAAAGTCACAAACTTCTGGCTCATTCGTACAAATCCACAGATTTAATCCATACGCTTCCTTATATTTGTGCTGAAGTGGATACCCGCATACTGGGCATGTTTTTTTAAAAAGAGGATTTTTTTGTAATTCCTCAGTCCATTCACCTTTCAAAACTACATTTTTATAATCATGTTTGATTTCAATCAGGAATTCTGAAGGATTTTCTTCTGGAGCAATAAAGTAAACTCTGTTTTTTGTTCTGGTCATGGCAACATAAAACAAGCGTCTTTCTTCAGCAGCTTCAATTGAGTTATCTCTTCTTACAACATAATTTAAAACAGGATCATCTTCTATTTTTGAAGGAAATCCATAAGTTTCATTTTTTCCATTTATGACGATTACATTATCATAGCCTAAGCCTTTTGAAGCATGCGCTGTCATAAAAGTAATGTTTAATTTTGGATATTTAAGGCATTTTACTTTGCTGCCATAATCTCTATATTCAAATAAACCAGAATGTTCTAGTTTTACACCATCAAATCCGAATCTGCCAAGCAATAAAATGGAAGAATCTTTCTTATTATCTTCCTTATTGTATTCAAGAATTTGTTCAATAGCTATTTCAACAGCCTTAGCTAGATTATAAGTTGCTCCGCTTCTTGCACTTGCCTTTTGTTTCTTAAGTTTTGCATCGTAAGTATATATGATTACAGGGTCTTTTATTGTTTTAGGTGATTTTAGAGTCTTTTTAATTTGAGAGGTATTTTTTTGAATGAAATTTCCTGCTATATCAATTACTTCCTGCGAATTTCTATATGTTTTTGTTATGGACAAAAGTTCGGCATATCCCATAATTTCGGAAAACTTTGTAAACAAGGTAATGTCTGAACCACTAAAAGCATAAATAGACTGCCAGTCATCGCCAACAGCAATAATTTTTGCATTAGAGTTATTATGTAAAGCTCCAACTAAATCAAATCTTTGCCGGGAAATGTCCTGATATTCATCAACAATAATATATTTGAACTTTATTTGACTTCTGACTTGTTCTGATTCCTGAAGCAATACTGCAGATTTATTTATCATATCTGAAAAATCTATTGCGTTATGCTGATTTAAATATTTTTGATATTCAAGATAACAGTTTTTACAAATTCTCATAAAAAGTTTTGTTCTTACGTTATTTGTTTTTGTTATCCATTCGTCAAATTTATCTTCTGAATAACCGTTTGTTTTAAAGTTTGAAATAAAACGGTCAATAAGATTTATAAGTTTTTTTACATACCGGCTGCTGTCTTGAGAAGTAATTTTTTTCATTACTTCCCTGTTATCTTTTGGATACAACACAAAACCTGCATTTTCCAATTGTTCTTTCAGATGAACAGTAAAAGCCCTGCCGTCATTAAATTTTGAATATGTGCAGAATAATATAGAATTATGTTTTTTGTGCAAATTGATTTTGTCATACATTGTCTTTTTATATTTTTTCAGCTCTTCTGGAGTATATCGATTTGATTTTCCGTCTTCTGTTATTCCAAAATGTTCAATGTATGCTTCTTTGCCGTTCTGCCGGATAATAAAATCCGGAGTATAAGGTTTGTATGAACCAGGAAAATTATATCTGTAAATTGGTTCATATTCATATTCGATATTATTTAGATATAAAAAGTTAGCAATCCGAACTTCTTCAAAAGAACGCAGCTGCTCATTTTGAATTGTAACAAATTTTTTAGTTCCAGCAGGTATAATTTTCTTTTCATACTCGCCCAGTTCACTTTTCAAGGTTGTAAGTGATGAATTATTTATCTGATTAAAAATCATATTTTTATCTAAAATTTCATCTACAGGAGCATCGCAATACGAAGCAAAGAATTTTACTAAATCATTTACAAGTTTTTCATTCTGTAAAACAGAATCTTTAAAATAATCTTCCAAAACAAAATATAATTTTTCATTCTGAACAATATTTAATTTTTCTTCACTCTGTTTATGAAGAATCGCATTGCCTGTTGAATGAAATGTTGTGATAGGACAATTTATTTTTAGCCCTTTTTGAATCTTTTCTTTTAATTCATCTACAGCTTTATTTGTAAATGAAACAACTAAAATTTCTTCTGGCTTTATATTTTGCTTTTCAACAAGATATTTTACTTTTGCAGCAACTGTTGTGGTTTTTCCAGCTCCTGCACCTGCAATTACAAGACAATAATCTTCATCAGTTAGAATTACTTTGCGCTGGTCTTCATCAAGATTTATAACAGGATCAATTTCTTTTAAAATGTTATCCAGATAAGTTTTTTCAGATTTTAATTTTGATGAGATAAAATTATCATTATGAATTTTTACATTATCTTTAAATGTACTGATTTTCTGAAAAAGTTCTTCAATTTGAGTAAATTTCAGCTTATTTTTTTTGCACCAGTCTTTTAAAAGATTATCCTGCTGTAAATCTTTAATATAATCTATAGTTTTTTGCTTAGCATTGAAAAAAGACAGATAATCACTTCTGGCAATATAGGAGTCAGAGTCAAGGAGTTCCTCTACAAATTTCTGTATTTCAATTAAGGACTGTTTTTTTGAATCCTTTGTTTCTTCTGTTAAAGAATTACTTTTATTAAACAAATTACTCAAGACTGACATAACTATATTTTGCTTTTCTCATAAATATTTAATAAAGATTTTTTTTGTTTCTCCCCAAAAATCTAGGCAAATTTAAGAAGAGTTTCTTACTTTTTAGTTTAGTTTTGAATTGGTCTGGCGTCAATTCTTTTAATCAGATACGGGCAGTTTCATTGCAGGTGAAACATACAAAAAAAGTCCCGAAAATTTCTTTCCGGGACTTTCTGCAGTTCTTAAAGCAGATGTATTAAGAAAGTGTCTTAAGATGTCTACTTTTTATCAAGCGATTCAACATCGTTTTTATTTGATTTAGCTTCCTGCTTCATCCTTTTTTCCATCTTTTTCTCTTTTGTTGACTTCTTAGGTTTATTCATTTTATTGCGGCTTTGTGACATAAATTCTGCCTCCTTATAAATATTTTTTTTACCTTAATTCTCGCTGCTGACTGTAATTTTCTTTGGTTCAGGAGCAAGTTTACGCGGCATTTTTACTGTAAGAATTCCGTCTTTTACGTGTGCTGAAATTTTGTCACTTTCAACATCAACAGGCAAAGAAAAACTTCTGCTGAACTGAGTCCAGGTTCGCTCTTTTAAAAGCCATTTTTCTCCTCCGTCTTTTTTATTCTTGTTTTCATCGCTTGACTCTTCTTTTTCGGTTTTCTTTACAGAAGAAATTGTAATTACATTGTTATTCAGTTCAATATCCACATCTTTGTCGGTTTTTCCGGGAACATCCATTTTTAAGGTATAAGCTTCTTTTGATTCCTTTACATCGACTTTTGGAAATTGCTTTCTGTAAGTAAATGACGGCATTGTGTAATTGTCGCCAATTAAGTCATCAAACAAATCATTGAATAAAGTTAAATCGTTCATAAAATACCTCCGATTTTTTAGTGAAGTTTTTTTTGTAAACTTTCACTTTTTATTTTCACTAGAAGTATATGCAAAAACCGTGCCAAGTTTTTTTTATAGATTTTATGGAAATTTTCAAAAATATTAGGGAAATTTATCTGATATGGCTTGTGTTTTAGAAGATTTGGGGAAGATTTATCTGTAAAATTTTAGAATTTTTAAGGAATTTAGGAGTTAAAACGGCTCTAAAAGAGTTTTTTCTTTTTTACAAAATATAAAGATGTCTATTTTAATAGACTTTATTTTTTTTAACTTTTTCTTAAATCTTGTTTCGTTTTTACTCAATTTTATTAGAATTGTCAGGCGAATTTTGCATCTATTAGGCTCAAAATCTTATTTTATCTTGCAAAATTTGTATCAAATTTACTCATTTTCCGGCCATACAAACAAATC
>CAVCIJ010000278.1:0-4405 GCA_963601995.1 bacterium
TCTTGACGATTGAATATTTCAATGCTAGACTGTAAGAAAATCAGTTAAAAAAAAATAAATAGGGAGCACAACCTTAATGCTGAATGACTCTTATGCTTACATTCCTTTGTTTGCAAGTGCCGCTATTACTTTAGTAATATTAGTTCTGCTGTTTTTTATAAAAAGAAAAAGCACCGCCAGGGTAAGTTTTGTTGCTTTCACGGCCTCTCTTCTTATAACTGCAGGTCTTTTTGTAAGTGGCATCATAAACCTGGAAACTCAGTCTGCTTCATCATCAAATTCTCTTTTTCTCTTGAGTACTTTTATTTTGATTGCAAGCCTTTTAGTTCTTCCGTACTGCATTATTTTAACAACATTTGAACCAAAAAAGATTGAAAAACTTATACTTCCTTCAGCAAACAAAAAAGAAGAAGTTTTATTTTCTGCCGCAGCAATTTCTGAACCTGAAAAAACCGAAGAAGTTTCTGAGAACGATAATAAAATCCTTAACTTAAGCAAAACCTTTATGACTCATGCCATTGAATCTTTTTCTGATGAAAATGGTCTTAATGATTTATTCAAATACATAAATCTTACAATAAAAGACGAAATACATGCTGACGGTGGTGTAATTCTTGCCGTAGATGAATTTGAAGATATCATAACAGTAAAATCTCTGGAAGGGGACTTTCCTCCACCATACAAACTTCCAGACGGCATGCCTCACAAGCCTATAAGAGTTGCCACAAACTTCAAATTTGCTTCTTTTCCTTTGCGTGAAAATATTTTTGGAGAAGTTGCAACCGCCGGTAAGGCAGAACTTGTTACAAAACCAGAACTTGACGACAGAATCTATCAGAACGGTCCAGAAGAATTTCTTGAATGTGGAAGTTACATATTTATCCCAATGAAGAGCAACGACACTGTCATAGGAGTAATTGCATTTGCACGAAAAAGGGGAAACGCGCTTTTTAACGAAAATGATTTATCAGTAGCAACTGCACTTGCAGACTTTGCAACTGTAACAATTCAAACTGTTTTTGCCGTAAAAGATACAATTGAGCACAATTCAATTGTAAAAGAAGCAGATATTGCGACACACATACAAAATCTTCTTCATCCAACAAAACTTCCTCTTATCAAAGGAATTCAAATCGGTACAATTTGGAATCCTACAGATGGAGTTTGTGGCGATTACTATGACATTGTTCCAGCAAGAAAAGACAGAATTTCTTTTGTTATGAGCGATGTAACAGGTAAAGGAATCAACAGTGTCACAATAATGTCAATGATGAGGGCAATGTTCAGACTTGTTATAAACACAACACAGTCGGCAGGAACAATTCTTGAATGGGTAAATCATGGAATCTCTGCAGAAAATTTCAGCACAGACCATTTTGCATCCTGTGCACTTATCAATTATGATCCAATTTCAAAAAAAGCGGAAATTGCAACTGGTGGAACAACACCAGTTTACTACTATAATAGTGCAGATAATTCTTTTACAAAAATTTCAAAATCTAGCGAGCCTATCGGTGTAGATAAAACCTCGACTTATGAAAATATTTTACAGGAAATAAAATCCGGTGATATACTAGTAGCATATACGGACGGCTTGGTTGAAACTCTAAATGAAAAGGGTCAGCAATATACAAAGGAAAATCTTTTGAAAGTTATTGCAAAAAACCATAATTCATCAGGCAAAGATATAGCAAATCTTGTAAAAGCTGATATCAAAAACTTTGCTGCAGGAAATCCTCAGCACGATGATCAGAGTTTACTTGTAATTAAATTTTAATTTGGAAAAATGAAGTAAGGAGAAACTTATGGAACTAAAAATAAGAAAAAATGGTGATGTTTACATTATTGATGTAAATGGTGAAATGGATCTTTATAATTCATACAAGCTAAAAGAACTTGTAATGAAGATGCTTGAAAAAAATGTAAAGTCATTTATAATCAATCTTGAGCAGGTGGATTATATCGACTCATCTGGAATTGGAGCACTTATCTATATTTGCTCTACAATTAAAAAGATGAATCTAAAGCTTTATATTTCAAACATTCACGGTTCAGTAAAAAAAGTTATTGAACTTACAAAGCTCATGGGATATTTTCCTATTGCAAATAGTGTGGAAGAAGCTCTGCTGATGGTAAATGAGTAGTAAGAGAAATTGCTATTCTTATAAAAATCAGTATTTTATCCGCAAAATTGTAAAACTAAATGAACTTCAAAAACATAAACAAGAGGTAGCGAAATGGAAGAAATCAAGGAACTTCGTTCTGACGGAAACGATCCTTTATTTGATAAAACAAATATGCTTTACAAGGAATTTCCTTCTAACTTTAGGCAGATCAGATATTTTACACTTTTAATAGTTCAGTCTGCCCCACTGGAAATAAAAGAAATAAATCTTTTGGAGCAGCAAATCAGTGAAGTTATAAAAAACGCTGTAAAGCATGGAAACAACTGCGACATAAATAAAAAGGTTCATGTTTGGTATTCTTTCAGTGCAACACATGCTCACCTAATTGTAGAAGATGAAGGCGAAGGTTTCAAAGATTTGGAAAAATGGAATGACTTTAACCGAAAGAGAATTGAATGTTTACATAATTCAAACTTTGAGGAACTTGCAAACTATGTATCTTTCAGAACAAAGAAGTCTGATGAGCAGGATGGCGGAAATGCTTTGTTTGCGGCATTAGAGTATTGGAATGGTGGCTTTGTATATAATGACAAAAGAAACGGTGTTGCAATGCTCAAAAAGTTCCAGCAAAAGCGACAAGGAATCACATTAGATTCTGAATAAAAAAATTTGACAAAACTTATTTTTTTGATATATTTTTCATTGAAGATGTATAGTTACCTTTATATTATCTTTTAGTATAAAAGTATTTAAGGTGCTGAGACATCTTCTATATAATTTTTTTGGGGGTGCACCGGTTTCGACGGTTGTGATTAAGATATTAACTGCATGTGGGAGTGAAGGTTCCCTAAACTGACAAAAAAATAACTGCAATTTTCGCAAGAAAAGAAGAAGAAGTTGAAGAAACTTCTTTTGCAGAAGCTTTAGCTGCATAAACAGTTTTAGCCGGATCTTAGGAGGTGCTGTTCCTAACTTTTTAAGTTTCCGTTGACAACAGGGACTTGCTGCATATAGTTTTTCACATATATGCAGGACATTCAGTGAGAATACGGAGAAGACGCTTGTTATGCTGCTACCTTCTCCCGACAACTAACTCGCATAACTAAACATGTAGGCGTTTTTGTTTTACACATTCGGACGCGGGTTCAATTCCCGCCATCTCCATAATAGTCCATCATTTAGCTTTGTAAATTTATCCACAAAAAAAATTATTTTTCTCAGTGAAAAATTAAAAAACTGTTGACAGTGGAAAAAAATATTCTTTTAAAATTTTTTACTTCCATCATATTTTTAAATTCCATCTTAAGAGATAAATAATTTTATATAAAGAGTTCCATTTCTAGCTAAGACAACTATATTACCCAAAAATTCGCATTATTTATAAGGAGAAAAGTGCCTTATACAACAGACGACCGACTGGTAGAAATCACGAAAATAATCTTTCCCATAATAGTAGAACACATCTAAAAGATCTGTTTCTAGTCGTAAAAGTTCTACTAGCAAGAAATAAATCTGCTAAAACTTCAGAGCATATACAGAGTTATATAATCAGAATTTAAAATACTACTATAAGACTAGTTTCTCAAGCTGAGACTTAAGTCCCACGCCTTCACTTACGTTCAAGCCTATTGCAGTTTTGTCACCCACGGGTCCTTAAAAGGGTCTTCGTATTCTTTTCGGTAATTTTATCCATCGCTATATCGTGAGCTTCTTGTTCTCGGATATATTTTGCAATTGTTGCTTCATTCAAGCCTACTATGCTTACATAATATCCTTCTGCCCTGAAATATCGATTTCCAAACTTATATTTCAAATTCGCGTGCTTATCAAATATCATCAGGCTACTCTTACCTTTTAGGTATCCCATAAATTGTGACACGCTGTATTTTGTGGTATACTTTTACCAACATGTGTATATGGGTCGAGCCTCAGACGTCCTTCTATTATTTCCACACCTTTGTAGTTACACAACTGCCTCAATATTTGTCCAATACTTTCCTTGTATTGTCTATATATTGCTTTTCGTCTATATTTCGGTGTAAATACTATGTGGTACCTTACACAACCATTTTGTATAACTCAACGAGTCCCTTATATTTGCCATTTTCTTTCCTACTCGGTGCTAAGCAATAGACTTGAACAATCTTATTGTACGCCTCCGTATATTTAGTATATACAACGTATATTCTATTACATCAAGTCATAAAGAAAATGATAAAAGGACAAAAGCGGAAGTCTGTGTTACTTCCGCCTGAAAAAGAAAATTTAAACAAAAAAAA
>CAVCIJ010000279.1:0-10037 GCA_963601995.1 bacterium
CACAGGCTCAGTCACTTGATACTTATCAGCGCTGGCTTAAAGGCGAACTTGGATTCTTCCCTGCTGGACCTTGGGATCTTGCAGCATTTAACAATACTCTTGAATTTGAGTATGACTTGATTCCTTGGCCAATTCGCGACAATTCAGGTGCTTATTCAACACATTCATATCGTGGCGGTGTAGGCTGGGCTGTTTCTGCAACAACTAAAAATCCAGAAAAAGCTGCTGAACTTGCACTTTTCCTTTCTGCTGATAAAGATGCAAACAAGATGTTCTGTGATCAGGATCTTCAGGTTCCTAACTTGAAGTCTCTTGCTTCAGCTTATGCAAACAAGGGAAGTCCAAAAAATCGTCAGGAATTCATCAATATCATTGAAAAAACTGGAAAACCATGGCCTTATGACGCAACATACAACCGCTTGTGGTACGATAATTTCTACGTTGGAGTTCAGAAGGTTCTTGATGGAAAAATGTCTGCTGAAGAGTACTGTACTTTAACAGCACCAAAACTTCAGAAGAATCTTGACCAGGCTTTGGCAAGAGCAGCACAAAGTGCAAAACGCAATGCTGCTAGAAACAGGAAATAAACAGATTGCAAAAGTGATTTCTAATTGGAAATTGCTTTGAACTTTGCTTAGTGCGCTAAAGAGGAGGGAAATGTTAAAAGCATTTTCTAAGGCGCACTAAGTCATTTTTTTTGAAGGGGAGCTGCTTTCATGGCATCAAAAATAAACAAAAGAAAAAAGTGGAATGATGAAGCTAGGGCTGGATTGTTTTTTGTACTTTTGCCAGTTTTAGGATTTTTACTTTTTACAGCAGGTCCGTTTTTGTTTTCTATCTACGCTAGTTTTACAGACTGGAACTCAATGACGGATATTACTCAGTTGCATAAAATGGACGAGTTGGATAGGGAATTCTTTTATGTAGGATTTGAAAACTACAAAGAACTTTTAGCTGATCCAATGTTCTGGCATGCACTTTTAAATAATGTTGTTTATGCGGTTGGCGTTCCTATGGGAATGATTTGGGCTTTCTGCCTTGCACTTATGTTCAATAAGGAGCTCCCTGGAATTAAGGCGTACCGTGTTATTCACTATATTCCTGTAGTTTCATCTATTGTAGCAATTGCTCTTTTGTGGAGCTGGATGTACAACGGAGATTATGGTCTTTTAAATCAAATGATTAGATTTTTGTTTGGCGTTCAAGGACCGAACTGGCTTCAGAACCGCTGGACTGTAAAACCTGCCATTATTTTTATGTGCGTTTGGCGCGGAGTTGGCGGAACTGCCCTGCTTTATCTTGGTGGTTTGCAGAATTTGCCAAAGTCATATTATGAAGCGGCCGTTATTGACGGTGCAAATGGTTGGAAAATATTTACGAAAATTACTTGGCCTTTAATGAAGCCAATTTCATTCTATATTTTGATTACTGGAATTATTGGTAGTTCCCAGATGATTGTTGAAAACCAGATGATGGCTCCTACTGGAGGACCTGATTATAGTGCAGCTTCAATCGTATTCTATATTTGGCAGCAGGCCTTTGGAGCTGACCGAAAAGGATATGCCTGTGCTGCTTCTTGGATTCTTGCAATTATTGTTTTTGCTGTTACTGCTATTCAGTTTAAACTGAGTCCTTCAAGCGAAAACTATCTTGAGTAGGAGAAAGTATAATGGCAAACAAAAATATTTCAGATGAACTTGCAGACAAAAAAGAAGTTGCAAGAGAAAAATATGGTTCACAGCATAGAAACAAGACTGTTTCAAACGTGGCTCTTTATGTAATCCTTACACTTGGCTCTGTAATTATGATTTTGCCACTTTGGTGGATGTTCATAAGTTCGTTAAAGACAAAGTCTCAGTTCTTGATGACACAGCTTTCTTTGGCGATTCCTAAGCATCCGCAGTGGGGAAATTACATTCATAAAATTTGGGAACTTGACCCAAAACTTCAGCTTGGTATTTTGAATTCAATCATTATTGCTGTAAGTACAATTGTAGTTGGAACAATAGTTTCTTCTATGGCTGCTTTTTCTTACGCAAAATTGCGCTTTCCTGGAAAAAATAAACTTTTCCTTGCGGAACTTGCAACTATGATGATTCCGTTTTCTGTAATTATGATTCCGCAGTTTATTATTTATTCAAGAATCGGCTGGCTTGATACCTGGCTTCCTTTAATTATTCCTGGAATGCTTGGAAACGTAGGAATGATTTTCTTCCTGCGTCAGTATATGAGCGGAATTCCAACTTCTATGATTGAGTCTGCACGTATTGACGGTGCCGGTTATTGGAAAATCTTCTGGAAAATTATGCTTCCTAATGCAAAGCCTGCAATTGCAGCTCAGGCAATTTTGTGGTTTATGGGTGCCTGGAACGATTATTTTGCTCCAAGTATCTATTTGAACACACCTGAAAAACTTACAGTTCAAGTTATGATTGCGAAGCTTAATTCAATGTATGCAATTCAAACAGATTATCCTCTTATTCTTGCAGCTTCCGTTGTTGCATTGCTTCCAATTCTGATTGTGTTTATGGTATTCCAGAAACAGATTATTGCTTCTGTTGCTATGACAGGATTGAAATAACTAACTAAAAAGAACTAAATTAAATAAAAAAAATTGCTCCCAAAGTCCTCTGGTTTTCAGGGGACTTTTTTATGTTTTATAAAAAAGGAATGTACTTATGCTTCTTGAAAATCTAAATTTTCCACCAGCTCATGATCCTACAATTGTTAAGGAAGATGGAATTTATTACTGTTTTTGCACTCACGGAATTATTTTATCTTCAAGTGATTTGAAAAACTGGAAATTTGCCGGCAGAGTTTTTGAACATAATTTTGAATGGACTCAAAAAGCAGCACCTGGCTGCAAAGATGATTTGTGGGCGCCAGAAGTTGTTTTTAGAAACGGAAAGTGGCGCATTTATTATTCAGTATCTACATTTGGAAAACGCACAAGTGCGATTGGTCTTGCGGAAAGTTTAAGTGTAAATCCATTATCGGAAAAATACGGCTGGACGGATAAGGGAATTGTTGTTCAGTCTGATGAGAATTGCTTTTACAACTGCATTGATGCCGCTGTTTGCAAAAATTCTGATGGAAACGATGCTCTTTTATTTGGATCTTTTTGGGGCGGACTTAAAATGACAGGTCTTGATTCAAACGGACTAAAATCATCTGCATTACCGCTGATTACTGTGGGCGACAGAAAAACTGATCCAAATGCGATTGAAGGCGGATTTATTTTTCATAGGGGAAAATATTTTTATCTTTTTGCAAGCCACGATTTTTGCTGCAGAGGAACTGCTTCAACTTACCATATTGTTGTGGGACGAAGTGAAAATATTTTTGGTCCGTATGTTGATTTGTTTGGAAAAGATATGGCTTTGGGTGGCGGAACTACTTTGCGTGACGGATTGAGTTTTAAAAGGTGGGCTGGTCCTGGACATAATTCTGTTTTTGAAGATGATGACGGAAAAACTTATCTTGTTTACCACGCTTACGATAGAAATGATAATGGAAATTCCAAACTCTTAATCGAGGAAATTTTTTGGGAAGATGATTGGCCTGCTTTAGAATAAAGGCGATAGTTAAGGTTTTGTTTTTGCAGAAAAAGTTCAGGCGGCGAGCAAAGCACTAGTCGGGCTGTAGCGGTTGCCTTTAGGCAAGTGTTTTTGCCGTAAGGCAAAAATACCGCAGCGATCAGCGGAGCCGCGAAAGACCTTACTTAAAAAAATTTTCTCCAAAATCAAAAAAAAGAAAAAAAGACCGCTTCAAGTACGAAGCGGTCTTTTTTTTAGCAAATTATTTTCTTATTTTGTGGTTCTAAGCTCGAGAACTTTTAAGTTTCCAGAAAGGCTAACGGTTGCGTTAAACGAATTTTTGCCCTTTCCTTTTTCTGAAAGCACTGATTTTGGAAGTTCTACTTCGAGATCCACGAGTTCTGCACCCTTGTTTCCGTCAAAACTGATTGTTTTTAGTTCTTTTTCGTCAAGACTGACTTTTATGCTGCCTGAATCTTTTCCGTAAACTGTAACAACAATTTTGCTTGGTGCTTTTCCGCTGAATTTCATTTTGTAACTTATAAATGAATCGTTGCCTGCAAGATCTCTGTAGCTTCTGTCAACGTCGGTGTAGTAGCCTGCGTCTGCATTCTGGCTTTTGAACTTGTGCTCAATTTCTGACTGCTGCCTTCCTGGTTCTACGTTATCAACTGTGATTTCAGCATATTTTGCTGTGCGGGCATCTTCTTTTGGATTTTCTGCGTTGAAATATGTTGTGTAGCGCACGTGATGTGTTGCGTAGAAAGGCTTGAGTTCATAAGATTCGCCTGTTTGCGCAGCTGAACTGTCGGTTTGGAAGGTGAGTGTTGCCGGATCTGTTTCTTTAATCCACGAGTCAAGATTCATTACGTCTGCTGTAATTGGGCTTACGCGTGCTGCCTTGTAGTTCATATAAATAAGCTGGTTGTCTACGATGTCTGGCGGCATTTGCTTTGTTCCGAGCTGAGCTGCAAGAACGATTGGTCCGTAAAGAATGCTGAAATTTCCTGAATGGTCTGTTGCACGGCGGATGTGAAGTTTCATTGGAAGATCTACTTTCTTTGAATAAGATGCACTTAAATCTTCGCTTGCTGTGTAGCCGTCAGAATTTTTTGCTCTTTCCTGAACCCAGGATGGAACTCTTATTTTGATTTTTTTTGGATTTGAACCTTTTTCAAGAACTTTTATACTTGCACTCTGTTCATAAGGGAAATTTGTTTCAAGAGCAAGTTTCCAGCCGTCTTTTGTGGTGATTGTTGAAGGAATAAAAAGGTTTATGTACAAAGTTCCGTCAATTTCTTCGGCAATAAAGCGGTTGTAGCGCTCAGGATTTTCCATTCCGGTTCCAGTACAGCACCACCAGGCGTTTTCTTCTGTTCCGTAGATTTTGTAGAATCCTGGAAGCTGTGAAACAAAATAGGTTTTTGCTCCTGTTTCTGGATCCTGAGATGCAAGAATGTGATTATAAAGTGCAGTTTCGTAATAATCTGCTGAAATATTGTTTTTGTTCCATTTGAAAACGTGCTGCGCAATTTCGAGCATATTATAAGTATTGCAGGTTTCACAGGTGTCGCGTCCTAATGTTTCTGAATACTGAGGACCAAAGTGTTCGCCGATTGAGTTTCCGCCAATAACATAACTTCTTGTTTCTATTACAGTCTTAAAGAAAAATTCAACTGCTGTGCGGTATTCCGATTTTCCTGTAACTTCGTAAAGTTTTGCAAGGCCAATGATTTTAGGCATCTGAGTATTTGCATGGTAACCCTGAAGACGATCCCGCTCTTTTGCAAGAGGTTTAAAAATTTCCTGGTGAACAAAGCGTTCTGCCATTTCAAGATATTTTGCGTTATCTGTAATTTCGTACAAATCAGCAAAAACCTTGCACATTCCGCCGTGTTCGCAGCCAAGCATTTTCTGGAATTGTTCATCGGTCATATTTGAAGTGCCTTTTACAGCCCAATCAGCCATTTTTATAACAATATCAAGTGCATCTTCATTTTTGCCCAAAGTATATGCGTCAATAAGACCTGCATAAATTTTGTGGATTGCATACCACGGAACCCACCAGCCGTTTAAGTCGAAGCGTCCTGCGTTAAAGTTTCCATTGCTTGTAAAAACCTGATCAAACGGAGTTGATGGAATGCAGTCAAAAAAACCGTCTTTTCTTTGCAAACGCTTGATTTCGCTTACAGTGTAGTCGAGTTTTTCTTTTGCTTCACTGCTTCCTGTTGAATCATAGAATCCCGCAAGTGCTGAAAGATAATGACCTAAAGAATGTCCGCGCAAAGTTCTGTCCTGCCATGCTCCGTAAGTTGGACTTTCCCAGCCGCCGTAAGGTGCTGCCTTTGGTTTTTGACCCATAGCGGTGCACGCCGTTGAAAGAAGTCTGTCAGGATTTACTCGCAGAACATAATCGAGGCCAACCTGCTGTGAAGTGGCAAATAATGTGTTAGGCTTTAAAACTGTCGTCTGAGAAAACATACAAACCTCTGCTAAAATTGATAAAGTTAAAATAGTTAATAATTTCTTCATGCTTTTTATGTTAAGTCCCTTGCAAAAATAAAAAAAGAGACATAAAATTGATAAAAAGTGCGGTTTTCCGACTTTTAGTGATAAAAAAAATGATTTATTATCTTTTCAAGCACATTGATCAAACTATGTCTTACGCATGCGGAATGGCTATGCTAAATCCCGGCTGGATTCATATGACGCGAAATTTAGAAAATGAAAGCGTAATTATTTTTGGAAAAAAAAACAAAACTCTTTTAAAAGTCGAAAAAAATATTGTAGAAGTAAGACCCGGAAGAATGGTTATTCTGCCGGCCGGAAGACTTCACTGCGGAGCCGAGCAAATTTCTGAACCCGTAAGTTATTATTGGCTTCATATTTACAACTGCATAAAAACTAATAACAAAAAACAGTATTTTATTCCGAATCAAATTGATGAAAAAAAAGCCCTCACAATTCTTTCAAGTCCGGCGGTTGCCTATCAGCGTCTTGAAAACGACATAATTCTGCCTTTTTATTTAGACGTTCAGAATCCGCCAAAATTTGAAAATCTTTTTAACCAGATTTTGCAGGAGTTCAAAAAGCCGGGATTTTCGCCGCTAATTTACAGGCTTCTCATTCAAAAACTTCTGCTCGACTTCAGTGCAGAATCTTTTTCAAAGCCAGAAAACGCAAATTTAAGTCCGACCAACAAGCTTGTTCACCAAATTCTGCTGATTTTAGAGGATGAACTTTCAAATCCAAATGCGTCAGTAAAATATTTTGCCGACAGACTCAATGTAAATCCAGACTATCTTGGACGCTGCTTTAAAGAAGCAATGCAAATTTCCGTAGGGCAGTACATTGCTCATCAAAGATGCGATTTAGCCTGCGCAAGACTCCGTGAAACTACAAATTCCATAGACGAAATTTGTGCCGGCTGCGGATACGGTTCACGCCGCCAGTTTTACGATGAATTTAAAAAACACACCGGAAAAACGCCTGCCGCCTACCGAAAAGAAAGCGCCTTTATTTCAATAAACGCCGAATAATTTTTTTATTTTTTTGGAGAAAATTTTCTAAGTAAAGGCTTTGCGCAGCTTCGCTAATCGCTCCGGTATTTTGCCTTAAGTCAAAAATACTTGCCTTAAGGCAACTGCTCCAATCCGACTGGTGTTTTTTTCCGCCTGAAATTTTTTTTCAATTTTCCTATATTATTTTTCGCATTTTGTTACGATGGAAATTCTGTAAGTTAAGAAAAATTTTCTTATTAAGCTGCGTAAAAAAAATCTGCGGGCAAAATTTTTCTTGATTCAAAAAAACGAATTTTATAAAATCATTTTTATGTTTTCAGATACGCATTTTCATTTTTACAATATTGCAAAAGAGGAAAAAAGTGATTTTTGCCGTACAATGCTTGAAACTATGGCGGAAAATAATGTTTTTTTTGCGATGGACATTGGAACGAAATGCGATGACCTTTTTTTGCGCCTTGATGAATTTGAAAAAACTTTAAATCTTGTAGAAAATCAGGAAATCAGAACAAAGATAGAAAATTTTATTTATTTCAGTGCAGGAATTTGGCCTGATCCTGAATCAATAAAAAATCGCTTTGAGGCTGTAAAAATTCTCGAGCAGAACATAAATAAATTTATTTCTTCCGGCAAAAAATTTTCTAAAAAACTTGTAGCAATCGGCGAAGGCGGAATTGATCATCATTGGAACGTAAACAATGCGGATCATAGAAATGCTGATGATTTTGACAAAAATATGTTTTCTGGCGAAACTGAACTTTTTTTGCTGCAGCTTAATCTTGCCAGTAAAATGGATTTGCCCTTTGTCATTCATTCAAGAGATGCCTTTGAAGGCACTTTAAACTGTGTAAAAGAAAGTAAACATACAAAGGGAATTTTGCATTGCTGTTCTTATGGACTTGATGAAGTCAAAAAATTTTTGGATCTTGGATACTTTATAAGTTTTAGCGGCAGCATTACTTACACAAAAAAATCTAAGCTCGAAGAAATGTTTTCTCTTTTGCGTTATGTCCCTGATGACAGAATTTTGCTCGAAACTGACTCTCCTTATCTTGCGCCGGTTCCAATGCGTGGAAATAAGAACAATCCAAATTTTATAAATCATACTTATAGTTTTGCTGCAAATTCGCGTGAAATTTCTGTAGAAAAACTTTGTAATCTTGTTGATCAAAATTGTAAAAATTTATTTTCGTTAGATTGTAAATCTTTATAAAAAAAATTGTTCCAATTGCAAGGTAAAGTTACTTTTTAAGCGTCAACTTTTAATCATAAAATTACCCTGCAGTCTGCGGATTTTTTTTATTTAGTTTTTGTTTGCAAAAATGTATTCACCTTCAAAATCGCCTTTTTGCGTGCATAGTGCTGTAAATGTTAGAGTTTGCATTTTTTCACTTGACGAAGTGTCTTTTCTGGCTGAAGCAAGAGTTTTGTTTGCAAATCCGTAAAATATTTTGTTTTGTCCTAAGTCAACTGAAATTGAAAATCCGTCTTCTTCAAGAGAAATTGTCCCCTTGTATGCACCCGTAATTTTTCCTTCGCCGTCAATACTGATTTTTTTTGAAAGTGCTGCTGTTCCGTCAACCTGTGCATTCGAACTTCTTTGAGTTACAATGAGGTCATAATTTCCTTCAAAATCTTTTATGGTGATTGTTTCTGTAAAATCGTTCCTGCCGCAAAATTCATTCATATTTAAAAGCGGCCAGCCTTCTTTGTTAAAATGCAATTCCCGCACTTGAAGCGTAAACAGATGGTTTGGTAGATATGCTGTGCGCGTATGGCAGGCAAATAAAATTTTTCCATCGTTTGACCGCAAAATTGACTGTCCGCCGGGAGACTTAAATCCATAGTCATTTCCAAGCTGATAAGCACCAATTATTTTTCCGCCAATTGCGTGGTAAGCTGACGCAGAAGCATTATCTTCAAATTTCATATTTTGTCCGCTGGTATCTAAATACGGTCCTTCAAGATTTTTACTTCGCCCAACTCCAACTCTGTATTCTTTGTCAAGATAACCCATACTTACAAATACATAATAAAAATCATATTTGCTTGAATAAATTACCTGCGCTCCTTCGTAAGCCGCTCCGCTTCCGCCTGCTAAAAGAATTCCTGAATTTCCTGGAATTGAGTCGAGCGGTGCGTCCATAATTTCACCAGTCTTGTATTCAATTCCGTTAAAAGACGATTTTCCTGATGTGACTGCAACTGGTTTGAAAGTTTTTGCGTCCACATAAACAAGCGCAATTCCGCCTTTCCAGCTTCCGTAGGTGATTGCGTAGCAGTCAGTTCCGTTTACATTAAAAACTTTTGGAATTCCTTTGTCGATGTCGTAAATGATTTCAGGATCAATTGTTCCGAATCCGTTTGACCAGTTTTCTCCTGCTGAATTGTAAGAACCGCTATAGCCAATCTGTGAATTCTGTGCTTTTTCGTTTGTCCATACGTAGCGAACTAAAGTCGACTGTTTGTAAGTTGAACTGTCATATTCTTTTGCAGGAATAAAGGGACCTTTTGGATTGTCAGAAATTGCAAGTGTGATTATTGCCGCCGGATGAAGCGAAGAAGATGCTGTTAAACAATCTGTTATAATTCCGTGAAACATATAATATTTTCCGTCCTGCTTGATTACAGTTGGAGCCCAGCTGTTTGGAGATGCACTTGGAGAATAAAGATAAGTTCCGTAGGCTTCACCAGAATTTGTCTGATAGCCGGCCCACTTTAAAAAATCATCGTCCCATCTCATGCGGCGGTAGCGTTGGGAAGTGTCGCGAGGTGTCCAAAACGGTGAATTTGTGTGCTTTGTCCAATGAATTAAATCTTTTGATGAGCGGAGTTCTGCGCCTTGTGCCCAGCCTGTCGAGTAAACATAAAAAGTTCCGTCATCATCTTGAAAAAGTTTTGGATCGTGGCAGCCCCAGCTTGCTGTTGAAGCAGAACTGTATTTTATCATAAAAAATTTTGGATCTTCTATGTCTTTTAG
>CAVCIJ010000280.1:0-5290 GCA_963601995.1 bacterium
GTTTATCATCATTAATTGCGGGATAAGCAACACCTTTTGCATTGTCCGTATCATTTGCATAATTATCAAAAATTGGTGAAAGTAAGTAATAAAATAGATACTTGTTATATATAATTTCTTTTGAAGCCATAACTGCAAAGCCTGTACTTGCAATTGGTTCTTTTGTAAATTTTTTATCAATAATACACATGTTATGAAGATAAGGTCTTACAGTTGAATAAATAACATCACCTTCTTCAACAATTTTTCTTGCCCGAGAAGGTGCTTTTTCAGGCATGATGAAATTTTCTTTTGAATTTAATTTTTGATGTTCATTATTTATAGAGCCAATATCAATATAACTAAATTCTTTATCTGGAGTTTTTTGTCCATGATTAAAGACCACCTCCCCTAACCTACACCAGCACCAGCTTTCTGGTATGTCAAAGGGTGCTTCTTCGTCGGTTATTGGCGGTAATTCTTTTTTACTTCTGTCATTCCGGGCTTGCACTTTGTCATTCCTGGCTTGTGCTTTGTCATTCCGAACTTGTTTCGGAATCTCATGAGATGCTGAAACAAGTTCAGCATGACTATGACTGTTTTGCTCTGAATTAGGTTCAGCATGACAGGCTTTTTTAATTTCTTCAAGCAAATCGCGTGCATTGCCTTCACTGGCTATCTGTGGCACAAGCCTGCCCTGTACGGCTTCCTGTAAAAGGGCGTTTTTTAAATCTTTTGCGGTCATTATAAATTCCTGTTTAAAATGCTGATGATAATCTGGCGGAACATTTCCATGTCTTCGGCTTTGCTTTCGGCTATAAAAAGCGTTATTGCAAATAATGTGTCGTCATCTATGCGTTTTTTTCCATTTATGTAAAGCATGTTGTTTTTTTGCATAAAGTATAAAAAGCAGCTGGCTGCAATCCGTTTGTTTCCGTCGTGGAAACAGTGGTCTTTTGTAATTGAATATAAAAGCATGGCAGCTTTTTCTTCAAGGGTAGGATAAAGTTCTGCACCGCCAAAAGTCTGATAAATGTTGTTTACTGCACTTGAAAATCCGTCGTCTTTTGGAATTCCAAAGACGTTGCTTTCAAACTGGGGCTTCATGGAATTTATTACTTTAAGAAATTCTTTTTCTTCAATTCTGACTGCTGGTTCTGAGGTTTTTCCTTTTTTATCCAAACTTCCGTGATCAAAATCATCAAGAAGAATAAGACCGTTAGAAAAATCCTGAAGAAAATTTACGGCTTTTTTTATATCACTAACGTTTTCAAGTTTTTCTGAATTAAGATTTTGAGCCAGAGATGAAGTGAGCGTCTGTAATGCCAAAAGTTTTTGATGTTCCTGGCGGAGCTGCTTCTGATTTATGGCATAGCCGTTTATAAGATACGTTTTTAATACATTTGTTGCCCATTTGCGGAATTGCGTAGCGGTAGAAGATTTTATTCTGTAGCCAAGAGAAATTATCATATCAAGGTTGTAAAATGGAAGTTCACGAGTTACAGAACGTTTGCCTTCAATTTGAACCTGTCGGAATTTCCGACAGGTTGCCTCTTCTGTCAGTTCTTTTTCTTCGTAAATATGCTTGATATGCTCAACAACATTAGTTCGTGATGTTTTAAATAAATCCACCATTTGCTGCTGGGTAAGCCAAACTGTTTCTTCTTCAATTTTTACAGAAATTTCAGTTGACCCGTCTGCGGCTTTATATATTTCAATATTATTCACTAAATTTTCTCCTAAAAATGAACTTGTGCAAAAAATGCACTAGTTGTTGGTCATTTATTCACCTTCCAGCTGCCGGATTTTTTTGAGTCCAGGCGTTCAAGCAGATTTTTTTCTTTTAGCGTTTTTATTGCGCGCATAACGGTTGGACGGCTGAATCCTGTTTTTAAAACAATCTCATTGGTTTTTATGTTTAAGTCTGATTTTATAAGATTTAAAACAGTCTTTTCTTTTTCTGTAAGATTTAAAGTATCATTTAAAGTATCATTCTGCAGTTTTAAAGTATCATCTTGAGTAAATTGAGTAGATTTTTCATAGTCGGCAATCTGTTTTTTTAGATTTTCTGTATGATGAAAAAACATAAAATCAATAAATTCTGATGAATCTTCTTTTTCCTGACTGTCTGCAAGGCTTTGAATATACCGGGCACGATTTTCTTTTTTTACGATTGAAGGTATAAGACCTAGTTCTTTTTGAATCATATTCATTAAAAGCCGGCTCATCCTTCCGTTGCCGTCAGCCCAAGGATGCAGGGAAACAAGCAGATAATGTGCTTCAAAACTGAGTTTATAGGCTTTAAGAATATCTTTACTGGTGATTTTTTTGCGTTCTTCATTCAGATAATCACAGATTTTTTGCAGTCTTTCAGGGACTTTCTGCCATGCAGGATAACTTTTTCCGCCGCGTCCTGCACTTACATTCAGTAATCGAAGAGCTCCTTTTGAAGAAGAAAAATTTCCAGCAATCGTTTTATATGGTGAACCTGTATTTTGCATAAGGATTGCAGAAAGATTGCAAAGCAATTCTACAGTGATTTTTTCATGATTTTTTGCATAAATAAAACTCTGTTCGTACGCTTTTTTTAAATCCAGATTCATCATCTGCTCTTTTATTGGTTTATTGGCAGAAATTCCTTCGTCAAAAAGCAGTTGATTTTCAATTTCTGTAACGGTTGAACCTTCTATGGCTGTTGAATGCGTAATAATTGAATAAAGATAGAATTTATCGTAGTCAAGCTGATCTTTTACACCAAGAGAATTGTATTTTTCGATTATAGATAAAAGTTCTTCTTTCAATTACAGTTCCCCTTTCTGTGCTTTTTCGTGAAGGACGGTAATGTCGGCAAGGAGTCTGTCGATTTGAGCATTCAAGCTTGTGCGTTTTTCTTCGTAGTTCTGGATTGTTTCTGCAACGCTTAAAATTTCTTCTTCTTCGTGCGGGTAGCCGCAAAGGTCAAGGTTATAGCCGTTTTGCGTCAGTTCCTTTGCTGTGTATTTTTTTGCCTTTGGGTTTCCGTCGGCGTCGGTAATTTCTGTGCGCTCGTTCCACCAGGCAACGCAGCTGTCAAAGTGCTTTAGTTCCATCGGCTTTGTTTTGCTGAAGTGCTTGCGGTCTGCTGGTATGTCTACGCGGTAAAACCAGGTTTGGCCGGTTGGCTCTTCGTTATTAAAAAAGAGAATATTTGTTGTAATTGAAGTATACGGGCTAAAAACGCTTCCCGGCAGGCGGACAATTGTGTGCAGATTAAAGTCTGTAAGGAGCTTTTTTTTAAGATTATTTTTTGCGTTGTCGTTTCCAAATAAAAATCCGTCCGGGACAATTACTGCGGCTCTGCCATTCTGCTTTAAGCGGTACATTATGACTGCCATAAAAAGGTCGGCTGTTTCGCTTGAGCGAAGGTCTGCAGGGAAGTTCTGCTTTATGTCTTCTTTTTCGCTTCCTCCGTATGGTGGGTTCATTAAGATTACGTCAAAGGCGTCTTTTTGGGTGTAGTCTAAAAGTTTATTGACAAGGGAATTTCCGTGGTAAACCCTTGGGCTGTCGAGCCCGTGCAAGAGCATATTTGTTACGCATAGCATGTAAGGGAACTGCTTTTTTTCTACGGCGTAAATTGAATTGTAGATTTTTTCTGATTCTTCGTTTGTTATGCTGCCTTTGGCGTCTTTTATTGCTTCGAGTTCTTTTATCCAGCTGCTTAAAAATCCGCCGGTTCCGCAGGCAAAGTCTGCCATTGTCTCGCCAATCTGTGGTTTTATCATTTTTGCCATAAACTGAGTTACGGCGCGCGGTGTATAGAATTCTCCGGCACTTCCGGCACTCTGCAGTTCTTTAAGGATCGTTTCGTAAATTTCGCCGAATGCGTGAGTTTCTTCGTAGCTTCCAAAATCAAGTTCATCGATGATATTTACAATCTGGCGCAGGAGGACGCCGTCTTTCATGTAGTTGTTGGCGTCTTCAAAAGTTGTTTTTACGATTGCTTTTTTGACCGGAGTTTCGGGAGTTACGTCAATTCCCTGTACGAGCACGTTGCCTGAACTGTCTGTAACGTCTTTTCCTTTTAGGGCAACAAAAAGCGTATTGTTTACAAAGTCCAGAAGTTTGTCGCCGGTAAGGCCTTCGTTTTGATTTTGTGCATGTGCCCAGTTCCGCCAGCGGAGTTTTTCCGGGATGATTGATTCGTAGTTTTCGTCTTCAAATTCCCAGTCTTCTTCTTTTGCATCGTATACTTTTAAGAAAAGCATCCATGCTATCTGTTCAATTCTCTGTGCGTCGCCGTTGATTCCGGCATCGTTACGCATTACATCGCGGATTCGTTTTACAAAACTGCTTAAGTTACTCATATTTGGTTCCTTTTTATTTATTGTCATTCTTTTGTCACACGGATTTGTGATTTGCTACGCAAATCACGATCTTTTTTTTATCAGCAGATTTCGTAGAAATCTGCAAATCCGTGTGATTTTTTTTATTTCGTTTAGTATATCTGTTGAACGCCATGCTTAGTGGTGATTCGGAAATTCCGAACAACCATTTTTTCATCCATTTTACTTTCATTGTTTGTTTTAAAAATTGCAATTTCTTTTGTCATTTTCTTCCTATCTTGTTGTAATTTTTGTCACACGGATTTGTGATTTGCTACGCAAATCACGGTCTTTATGAAATTCTTCTACTTAAAAGAAGTTTTGCAAGTTCTTCTTCTTTTTTTTGATATTCTTCTATAGTGGGAAGAATTATTTCTAATGCATGCACTATGCGTTTTTGTTCGGCAAGCGGTGGGAGAGGGATGACAGTGTTAGCTATTTTATCAATGACCCAGTTTTTATTTGCAGAACCAATTGTGTCCCGAGCAATTTGTCCTTGTACAAAAGGGGAATTGATGAATGCAACCATAAATTTCATATAAATAATATTTCCAACTGGTTTACAAAGTGCGACACTAACAAAAAGGTCAAATATTTTATCTGTATCAACTATTACTGGAATACCTGTTGTTCCAACCTTTGTAATTAGTAAATCCCCTCGTTCTGGATTGCATCTTTTATAAAGCTCTTTGTGTTCTTCTTCAGAAATGAACTTAGTATTTGAAAAATCAAGTTTACCTGATGACATATCCTTTACAGATAAAAATGGAACTCCACTAGGAAGATATTTAGGCGTTTTGTGTGTACCATCAGTTATTTTTAAAAACAATTCCCCTAACCTGCACCAACACCAGGAGTCTGGAATGTCAAATGGGATTTCTTCTTGGGTTATTGGCGGTAATTCTTTTTTTGTCACACGGATTTGTGATTTGCTACGCAAATCACGG
>CAVCIJ010000281.1:0-4582 GCA_963601995.1 bacterium
TCTTAAAACTGATGCGGCCTTGTCGTTGTCTGCAAGTATGTTTTCTTTTACTTCAATTACACGTACTTTTGTGTCTTCCATAGGAACTTCCTTTTTTTAGTCTTTGCATTTTAAAAGATTTAAAATTCGCAGGCATCCGGTAAAAAAAAGTGAAAATGACTTTTTACCAGATGCCCCTTTTTTAACAGAAATTTTTTATAATTTTTTGTGATTTATAATTTTTCTGACTAAAGTTTTCTGTCTTATTCTAGCAGCAAGTGAAAAATCTTTCAAATTTAAGTTGAAGAGGAATTTGACTTTTGTTCCTTTGATTTTTTGTGAAAAACACCTTAATTGTACTTTATTGAAAATAATGCTATTATCGCAGTGTTGTAGGAGAAAAATAATGGAAAAGAATATTGCCCTTATTCCCGGCGACGGAATCGGCCCTGATGTTGTTGCAGAGGCTGTTAATGTTTTGGATGCGGTTGCAGTAAAATACGGCCACAAATGGAATTATACAAATGTTATTGCCGGAGGCTGTGCTATCGACAAATTCGGTAAACCTCTTCCTCAGGATCAGCTTGACATCTGCTTAAAATCAGACGCAGCACTTCTTGGTGCAGTTGGCGGACCAAAATGGGACAATCTTCCTTCAGAAATCCGTCCTGAAAAAGCACTTCTTGGACTTCGCGGCGGAATGAAAGTTTTTGCAAATCTTCGCCCGGCAGTTATGTGGAAACAATTAAAAGATGCCTGCCCTTTAAAAGATGAAATTGTTGGTGACGGGCTTGATATTCTTGTAATCCGTGAACTTACCGGCGGAATTTATTTTGGCGAAAGAGGAACCAGTGCCGACGGAAATACAGCCTGGGACACAGAAAAATATACACGTCCGGAAATTGAACGCATTGTTCGCATGGGTTTTGAATATGCAATGAAAAGACAAAAACGTCTTTGCATAGTTGACAAAGCAAACATTTTAAACTCAAGTCAGCTTTGGCGCCGTGTTGCAGAAGACGTAAAAAAAGATTATCCAGAAGTTGCTCTTTCTTATCTGTATATTGATAACGCTTCTATGCAGCTTGTAAGAAATCCACGTCAGTTTGATGTAATTGCAACAAGCAATATGTTTGGCGATATTCTTACTGACGAAGCAAGCCAGATTACAGGTTCAATTGGAATGCTTGCATCTGCTTCTTTAGGTGATGGAAAGGGTCCGGGACTTTACGAGCCAATTCACGGTTCTGCACCTGACATTGCAGGAAAAGATATTGCAAATCCTTTAGCTACAATTTTAAGTGCAGCAATGCTTCTTCGCTACAGTTTTGGTCTTGAAACAGAAGCAAAGGCTATTGAAAATGCTGTAAATGACGTTCTTAACGACGGCTGGAGAACAGGCGATATTGCAGGCTCTCACCTTGCAGAAGTTAAGGCAAACGGAAAACTCGTGGGAACTAAAAAAATGGGTTCTCTCGTAGTTGAATATTTAAACAAATAAATTTTTTATTTTTTCGAAGAACTTTTATAATTCGAAATTACTATAAAAAAATCGCAGAAACGGTTCTGAACATTCAGAGCCGTTTTTTTTGTAATTTTTTTTCGTGATAACAAGTAAATTTCTTACAAAACAGAAAAATTTGATTAGTAATAGCGGCGATTTTTCGTGTTAACAAATAGATTTCTTCTTACCAAAAATTTCATCAGCAACGCACGCAGATCGAAGACATTTTCTTAAACACAAAAATTTTTTTTGTTAAAAGATAAATTTTGTTTGTAACAAGCACAAATTCTGCGTGTTAACAAGAAGATTTCTAAAACAAAACAAAATTCATCAGTAATCCCACGCCGTCTGTTATGTCAAATATATTTTCTTAACCACAAAATTTTTTGTTAAAATATAAATTTTTGCGTACTGACAGAAAATTCCTTTTAAAACAGAAAATTTTGTTAGTAACAAAGGCGATTTTTCTAACAAAAAAATCATTTTTAATAATTTTGTGCACTGTAAATGTAGTCGTTTTTGTTTCTGAGCTGAATTTTTATTTTTTTTAAGAGAACCTTAATATCAAAAGGCTTTGAAACGTAGTCGTCCATTCCGGCAGCGAGAGTATTTTTTTTGTCTTCTTCAAAGGCATTTGCAGTCATTGCAATAATCGGAATTGAATTTTTTATAGGGTTTTCAAGTTTTCTTATTGCCTTTGTTGCCTCAATTCCGTTCATTACAGGCATCATTATATCCATCAAAATAATCGAATAATAATCTTCCGGCTTTTCCTTTATTGCATTTACAGCAATTTGTCCGTTTTCTACACACTCAACAGAAAATCCGTGATCCTGCAAAAGAGTGAGCGCAATTTCCCTGTTAAAATCATTGTCTTCCGCAAGAAGAATTTTTGATCCGGAATATTCGTGAACATCAATTTCCTCATCACTTGATTTCACTTTCTCTACTTTCGGCGCAGCGATTTTTTCAAATTTAAAACAAATTTTTGTTTCAGTGCCCTCATTGACTTTGCTTTTTACAGAAATTGTTCCGTCCATCAAATCCACAAGATTTTTTGTAATCGAAAGACCAAGTCCCGTTCCCTGAATTTTATCAACTTCCAGATTATTTTCACGGCTGAACGGTTCAAAAAGATGTTTTTGAAATTCCTCCGACATTCCAATTCCATTATCGCTTATCTTAAACTCAAAGCAAACAGTGTCAGCATGAATTTTTCCTTCATCAGAAAAATTCTGTTCCACTGGAAATTCCGTAATTGTAAGAGTGATTTTTCCCTCAGAATTTGTAAATTTTACTGAATTACCAATTATATTTATTAAAATCTGATTCAATCTCAGCGAATCACAGATAAAATTTCTGTGTTCAATATTCTGCTCATCAATTGTAAACATTATATTTTTTGCACTTGACTGAGGCAGAATAATATCGCGCAGACTTTTTTGCAAAGAATCAAGACTGCAAACCGCCGGATGAATTTTCAGTTTTCCGCTTTCAATTCGGCTCATATCAAGAACATCATTTATAAGGCTTAAAAGATGATTTGAATTTGATTTAATTTTTTTCAGATAATCATTTACGGCTTCAATATCTTCAAGATGATCTTCTGCAAGATTCGTAAAGCCGATTATTGCATTCATAGGAGTTCGAATATCGTGCGACATATTTGACAAAAAACGCGTTTTTGCCCTATTCGCTGCTTCCGCAAGATAAAGAGCATTTTCAATTTTACGCTTCTGCTCCATTTCGTGCTGAATTTCTTCATCAACATTTACAAAGCCAAACAAAAAATCCTTAATATTATTGTTCTGACCAATCCGCACAACTTTAAGTTTAAAATATTCAAGTTTATTGTTAATGTAGGATCTGAAATTCACATAATAACTTTCGCGAATACGAAGCTGCTGCAAAATATTTTCTTCGCTAAAGGCAAGCCTCATCATATCGCGATCGCTTTCAAAAACAGAAGTTTCTATGTAAAGTTCCATAGCATCACTGTATGCAGCGCCGTCAATCATTTCCATAAAAAAACTTTTCATTCTATCGCTTACACGCACCGGCCTGATTTTTTTAAAATCTCTTGGAACAATAAAAATATTTGAATATTCCTCAGAAAGTCCGTTAATAACTTCCATTTTGTAAATATTTTCTTCTTCGGCAGCGTGGATGTCTGTAACATTTTTTACAACACAAAGTCCATTTATGTCTTTTGAGTATTCGTCTTTTATTAAAATGACTGTGGTTCTTGTCCAAAAAGTCTCTCCATCATAATTTTTGCGGGCTCTGTCAAACCAAATTTCATATTCACCTTTTTTAAAGTTTTCCATAAGATTTTTTATGTTCATTTTTGACATATAAAGCTTTCTTTCTTCGCCAGACATATTCCAGCTGTTTGCTTCAATAAAATCAGTATAAGAACAGTTTTTTGAAAGTCCCAGAGAATCAAGAACAGAAATTCTTTTTTCCCCAATTTTTTGCAAAGGCTCGCCCACAATTCTGTTTTTTGTAAGATTAAATTCGTAAAAGGCAATCGCGTCCGAAACAATTGCGTTTTTGTAGCGGTCAAGGTATCTTGTATTCCGCCTTTCAATCATATAAATTTTGTTGATTTCGTTGGAAACATCAACTGTATACATTGTAAAATAATTTTTTTCGATTTTTATCGTGGAAGAATACCAGTATAATTTTCCGTTGGAACTAAGTCTCTTGCTGCGGTAAAAAAAATTATGAGTATCGCCCTTGTTTCCATGCTTTAAAAATTCTTTATTTGTGTAAAAAAAGTAACGATCGCGATCTTCTTTTCTAACAAAATCAAAATAATTCTTTTTATACTCGTCCCATTTGTACGGCAGTGGTCTTTCAAAAACTTCATCATTTTTTACAGAAATTTTGCTTACCGACCAGTCCTTAAAATAAACCTTCACAAGTTCCATAAATTTTGGAGAACTCGTCATCGTAAGCCAGCTTTTTAGCGAAGAATTGCTATTCTCCCCAAGTTTTATTCCCCTGCCCGGCTCAGAAATTTCAGCACTAATAAAAAGAACAATTTCTTCAGGTTCAGTTTCAGCTTTTATGGCAATGCAGCGGTAAGTTTTAATT
>CAVCIJ010000282.1:0-2505 GCA_963601995.1 bacterium
GCTATTTACTAACAAAGTCTAGTGTTAAGAAAAAAAACTTTTTGTTTAGCGGAGATTTTCTTGTTAAGAAAAAGTCTTTTTGTTTACCGAGAGTCTTCTTGTAACACGCGGAGCGGGGCTTGCTTAGTAAAATTCCTGCTTTGTTAATTGAAAATAAAAGTCTTTTATCTTAAAATGCAGTTCCATGAAAGAACTAGAGTTAAAGTATGGATGCAATCCTAATCAAAAACCTGCCAGGGTTTTTATGGAAGAAGGAGACTTGCCGCTTACGGTTTTAAATGGCAAGCCTGGTTATATAAATCTGCTCGATGCACTTAACGGCTGGCAGCTTGTAAAAGAATTAAAAGAAGCAACAGGACTGCCTGCAGCAACTTCATTCAAACACGTTTCTCCGGCTGGTGCTGCCATTGGAAGACCACTTTCAGAAACACTCAAAAAAATCTATTACACAGACAATGTTGAACTAAGTCCTTTAGCAAGTGCTTATGCAAGGGCGCGCGGCGCAGACAGAATGTCAAGTTTTGGCGACTTTATTTCTCTTAGCGACAAATGCGACAAATCAACTGCACTTCTCATAAAAAAGGAAGTTAGTGATGGAATAATTGCTCCTGGCTACGACGACGATGCTCTTGAAATTTTAAAGGCAAAGAAAAAAGGAAATTACTGTGTTCTTCAAATTGACCCGAATTATGTTCCTGCAGCACTCGAAAAGAAACAGGTTTTTGGAGTAAGTTTTGAACAGGGACATAACTTTATAAAACTCGATGATGAATGTTTAAAAAACATCGTTACACAAAACAAAAATCTTAGCAAAGAAGAGCGCGACAATCTTTTAATCAGTCTGATTATCTTAAAATACACTCAGTCAAATTCAGTTTGCTACGTAAAAGATGGACAGGCAATAGGAATTGGTGCAGGTCAGCAAAGCAGAATTCACTGCACAAGACTTGCCGGCGACAAGGCAGATAAATGGTGGCTCAGACAAAGTCCGCAAGTTTTAGGCTTAAAATTCCGTGATGATATAAAAAGAGCTGACAGAGACAACACAATTGATATTTACACAAGCGATGACTATGAAGATGTTCTTGCAGAAGGAGTCTGGCAGAATTTCTTTACAGAAAAGCCGCAAATTTTTACACGTGAACAGCGCAAAGAATGGATTGCAAAAAACACAGATGTTGCTCTTGGAAGCGATGCATTTTTCCCATTCGGCGACAATATCGAAAGAGCACACCGTTCAGGCGTAAGTGTAATTGCTCAGCCAGGCGGTTCAGTGCGTGATGATAATGTGATTGAAACCTGCAATAAATACAATATTGTAATGGCATTTACAGAAATCAGACTTTTCCATCACTAAAAATTTCTGTAAATAAAAAGGTAACAGGCTGTCTAATTAGGAAAACAAGCGTAATTTTGAGATAAATTTCAAATCATTTGATAACGATGAGTATATCGTTGACTTGTTTTCAAATAGCGTTGTTTTTAAAACTTCTTAGACAGCCAGATTTTTTCTAAAAAAAAATTCTTACGATTTGTGAGCACAAAAAATCACTGAAGAAAGAAATAAAAGTGCAGTATATAAAATAAATGCCGCAAAAATTGCTCCGTGCGCAAAAAGTCCCACAAGAACATAATTTGTTACGTTAAAAGCATAAAGTGCAAATTCATAAACAAAAGCCATCGCGACTCCAAAAAGAATCACAACAAGAATCCAAACAAATTTAAATACGGCATTTTCATCGCTAACTCTGTAATTCCAGCCGATTCCAGCAGCAAAAATCAGCATAATCAGAATAAAGAATGGAAAAAACAGTCTGCTTATAAGATTTTCAGTGTAAATTTCCTCAGCAAAACCATAATTTGACGATTTTGGAATAAATTTTATAAGTTTCAAAAGCGGCATTTCATCCGGACTTCCAATATCTTCGCTAAACAAGGCAAAATCATCAAAATTAAGAGGCAGAATCATTATGTTAAATTCTTTTTTGCCTTCTTTCTTATCTAAAGAAATTTCCTGTTCATCAAAATTATTTTCTTCAACAAGTTCAGAACTAAATTCAAAATCTTTATGCACAAGAGATTTTATTTCTTCGGGGAGATCACTTTCTTCATAATAAAATTTTGGACAGCAGATTAGATTTTCAGTTTTTCTATCTACAGAACAAATCTGAAGTAAAGGAACATTTTCCCAATTATCTTTTATTCCAAGAGACTCTTTTGAATCATTGTTCATTGCAGAAACCGGCTGCGAAATAACTTTTGCATACGGAACTGTAAAATAATAATTAAATTTTCCAGCTGGAAGATAATTAACAATGGTAAGATTTTCAATATACCGCACAAGTCCGCCGTCTTTTTTCATATCAAGTATGCCTTTCATAAAAAACACATTTCTTGATCCGTTCGGATAAAACAGTGAAAAATAAATATTCTGACCATTTTTTATGTTCGCCATATTGTCAGTTTCATCAAAGAAAAAATACTGATTTTCAACCTGTTCTTGTT
>CAVCIJ010000283.1:0-6001 GCA_963601995.1 bacterium
GAATTTTATGTTTCATTTTGAATTTCTGAAAAAAAAAGCGGAGCGGATTTTATGGATACGAATGAAAACGAAACTTTGGTTCTTGAAAATGAAGCAGTTGATGCAGAAAACAAGGGTATTCACAGAAAATTTACGGCGGGACAGTTTGAAGGACCTCTTGACTTGCTTTGGAGTCTTATCCGCGAAAATAAAATCAATATTTATGATATTCCAATTGCTCAGATTACGGAACAGTTTCAGAATTATCTTGATTACGCCGTTGAACTTGATTTGCAGGATTTGAGTGAATTTTATCTTTGGGCGGCAAAACTTGCTTGCATAAAAAGCAGAATGCTTCTTCCAGTTGATGTGAAATATGATGATGATGAAGATATGGAAGATCCGCGTCACGAACTTGTAGAACAGCTTATTGAATATCAGAGATTTAAAAAACTTTCTGTTCTTATCGAGGATCAGGAGGAACAGAGTGAATGGAGCTTTGAACGAAAAAAAATCGAGCGGATGCTGCCTTTTGATGATGATGAGTCTCAGTGGGAAAAACTTGATACTTGGGCTTTGCTTCAGGATATGCAGAAAATTTTCCGCAACATAACAAATATAAGTGCGGAAGAAAAAATTCTTAATACTTCTGACGATATTACACCGAATGAAAAAATTGCTCTTATGAATGAACTGCTTGAAAAAAACGGTGAGTGTATGTTTACAGATTTAATTACGCGCAAAGGAAATGAACTTGACGTTATTTGCGCTTTTATGGCAATCTTGGAGGCCGTAAAACTTAAATTAGCAGATATTTATCAGAATAGGATGTTTGGAGATATAAAAATATGCAGGAAGCAGCAGGCAGCGTAGAACAGAACACTGACCTTCAGGAACAGGAAGAATCTATTGAAAAAAGTGCAGTTGGCAAAGAAGAGTCTTTTATAAGCAAAAGTGGCTCTGCCGAAGAAAAATCAGATTCTCAAATTCAAAAATTTCAGGAAGATGAAAGCGACACTGATTCAAATTCGGAAACTTCAAATGCTGAGCAGGAACGTTTGGAGCGTATGAATGAATTTAGGGAAGAACTTGATGAAGAAGATAAGGCTGCTTTTATTGAATCAGTTTTGTTTCTTGAAAGTGAACCTCAGTCTGCTGAAAATCTTTCAAAAATTACACAGCTTTCTCTTGATGAAGTGAATGTGGCACTCGACTTTTTAAAGCAAAAGTACAGCACTAAAAATAGCGGAATTGAACTCAGTCAGATTATTGGCGGCTGGATCCTTACTCCGAAAAAAGATTATTTTATGTTAGTCCGCGAGCGCTACGGAAAAAGAAATGAAGGAAGACTCAGTAAGGCAGCGATTGAAACGCTTACAATTATTGCTTACAGTCAGCCGATTACAAGGGCAGAAATTCAGAATTTAAGACACGTGAATGTTGATAATATGATGAGAGTTCTTCTTGAAAGAAAATTTATCAAGGAAGTTGGAAAAAAAGACATTCCTGGAAAACCTACAATGTATGGAACTACGAAGGAGTTTTTGGAATTCTTCCATCTTCAGAGTATTGCTGATTTGCCTCGTCTTGATGAAAAAGAAAGCGAAGTCTTTGAACTTGCACGCTAATCAAAAAAATCAATAAAGGTAAAAAAAATATGGCAGAAAATAACGGAACAGAAAATTTTCCCAAAAAAGATTCAATGCGCCTTCAGCAGTTTATGGCTCGGTGCGGCGTTGCAAGCCGCAGGGCAAGCGAAGCTATAATTGCTGCAGGTCGCGTAAGTGTAAATGGTCAGATTGTTACAGAACTTGGTACAAAGGTAAAAGACACAGATAAGGTTCTTCTTGACGGAAAAGAAATTCATCTTGAAGAAGAAAAACGTTACGTTCTTTTGAATAAACCAAAGGGATATGTTTGTTCTCTTGCTGACGAAAAAGGCCGCCTTCTTGCATCTGACTTGCTTAAGGAAAAATACCCAGAACGCTTGTATAATGTTGGCCGGCTCGATATGTTTTCTTCCGGACTTATAATTTTTACAAATGACGGTGATTTTGCAGCAAAACTTTCGCATCCATCTGCGGAACTCGAAAAAGAATATATTGTTGACACAAGCGTCCCTATGCCAAGATCTCTTGCCGAAGATTTTATGAAGGGAATCAGAATTGAAAATGTCTTTTACCGCTGTAAATATGCAGTTGAATTAAATTCCCACAGAATGAAAATCGTTCTTGTTGAGGGCAAAAATCGTGAAATCAGGCGGGTTTTTGAATCCAGAGAAATCGGAATAAAAAGTCTTATGCGCGTAAGAATTGGAAATTTGGGTGTTGGAAAACTTCAATACGGCCAGTTCCGCGATCTTTCACAAACAGAAATACAGGGACTTTTAAAACTCTGTCATAATACTTGAGGTTTCTATAGAAAAACTCAAAAATTCTAATTTCTAGTGATGTCATAGATTTTATAAAAAAACTTGATTTTTTAGGAGAAAATTTTGGTTATTGCAATAGATGGTCCTGCAGGAACTGGAAAAAGCACTGTAGCTCATAAAGTCGCTGATGATTTGGGCGGAATTATTTACTTGAACAGCGGAAGTTTTTACAGGGCGATTACTTTGTCCCTTATAGAAAATTCCGAATTTTTAAAAAATGACAGACTTGATTTTTCTGATTCTGAAAAAATTCTTGAATTTGCAAAAAAACAAAAGCTTGATTACATAAATGGAAGAATGATTTTGAATGATGCTGATGTTGAAAATTCTCTTCATCAGGATAAAATCGATGCAAATGTCTCTCAACTTTCTTCAATAGTTCCTGTGCGTCATTTTGTAAACGAAAGAATGCGTCAGATTGTAAAAAATATGAATGTAATCTGTGAAGGACGTGATATTACAACAGTTGTATTTCCAGATGCCGAATATAAATTCTATCTTGATGCAAGTGTTGATGTTCAGGCAAGACGGCGTTTTGATCAGGGAGTAAGCAGTCTGTCTCTTGAAGAAATAAAAAAATCAATAATTGAACGTGATAAAATGGATAAAAACAAGGCTGAAGGGTCTTTAAAAATTGCAAAGGATGCTTTTTATATTGATACCTCTGACTTGACCATTGATGAAGTTTGTGCAATAATCGAGAACAAAATAAATTTAAAAGGTACTAATTATGGAAAATAGGGAAGTGGAACAGAATGTTGCTCAGGCTTCAGACAACATTTACACACAATTAGAAGCATCAATCAATAATATGGAGCCTGTTGAAAGCGGTACAAATGTAAAAGGTACTGTTGTTGCCGTTACAGACGATACTGTATTTGTGGACGTAAACTGCAAGTCTGAAGGAAAAATTCCTGTATCAGAATTTAACGGTGAACTCCCTAAAGTTGGCGATGTAATCACAGTATTTTTAGTTGATCAGTTCGGAAAAAATGGTCCGGTTGTTTCAAAAATTAAGGCTGATGAAAAACGTCTTTGGGAAGAGTTAAAGGTTGCCTTTGAACAGAAAACACCTGTTGACGGAACAATTACATCACTCACAAAGGGTGGATACATTGTAAATCTAGGTGGCGGAATTACAGCTTTCCTTCCAATCAGCCAGTCTGACCTTCAGAAAGTTGAAAAAGAAGATAAACTTCTCGGAATTAAAGATAAATTTGTTATTGAACGTCTTTATGGCAGCGGAAAACGCAATGTTGTTGTAAACAGACGCAAGTATCTTGAAGAAAAAATGAACGAAAACCGCGATAAATTCTTCAATGAAGTAAAGATCGGTGATAGCGTAAAAGGCGTTGTGAAATCATTCACAAGTTTCGGTGCATTTATTGATTTAGGTGGATTTGATGGTCTTCTTCATATCAATGATATGTCCTGGGGACACGTTACACGTCCAAAGGATTTTGTAAAGAAAGGTCAGGAAATTGAACTTAAGGTTATACGCCTTGATCCTGAGGGAAAGAGAATTAATCTTTCTCTTAAACATTTTTCTGAAGATCCTTGGGTTCACTTTGAAGAAAAGTATCATGTAAATGATATTGCAAAAGGTAAAGTTACAAAACTTACTGACTTTGGTGCATTTATTGAACTTGAAGAAGGTATTGAAGGTCTTGCTCATATTTCAGAATTCAGCTGGACAAAGAAAATCAGCAAGCCGTCTGATATGGTAAAAGAAGGCGACGAAGTTGAATGCATGATTCTTGGCTATGATATTCAGGCAGGAAGAGTTTCTTTAGGACTTAAGCAGGTTACTGCAAACCCTTGGGATTCAATTGCTGAAAAATATCCTGTTGGAACAAAACTTACTGGAAAAGTTGTAAAAATTACAAACAGAGGTGCTTTTGTTCAGCTTGAAGACGGAATTGATGCATATCTTGGCTGCGAAGATATTTCTTGGACAAAGAAAGTTAAGCATCCTGGAAGTGAACTTAAAGTTGATCAGGAAATTGAAGTAGTTGTTCTTGAATGTGATTCTGAAAACAGAAGTATCCGCGTTGGTGCTAAACAGGTTACAGACAGCCCTTGGGTTGCATTTGCTGAGAAATATTCAGTTGGTGATACTCTTGAAGGTGAAATTACAGCAATCAATGACTTTGGTGTTTTTGTAAAGGCTCCAGAAGGAATTGAAGGTCTTGTAAATAAGGCTAATTTGAGTGATGATCGCGAAGTTCCTTATGAAGAAGCTGTAAAAAAGTACAATGTTGGTGATAAAATCAACGTGTATGTTACTTCAATCGATACAGATAAAGAAAGAGTTGGTTTTTCTGTAAAAGAATATAAAAAGGCTCAGTCTCGTGCTGAAATTTCTCAGTATATGATGTCAGGCAACAATGATGATAATGGTTATACCATTGGAGACAGCCTTAATTCAAAGGCAGATAACTAAAAATTTCAATGAGTGAGATAGATTCTATTGTTATAGACAGGTTGAAGGCACTCATTGAAATAAATACCCGTATAAATTCAAATTACGGGGATATAAACCCGTTACTGGTTTCAATTTTGGAATCAGTAATGCTGGTTGTAAGTTGCGAGTCTTCTTCATTGCTCCTGGTTCAAAAAAAAGATGGCTCTTTGCGCTTTGAGGTTGCTTTAGGACCAAAGGGTGCTGATGTAAAAAAAATTAAAGTCGATAAAAAAAGTATTGCTGGTTGGGTTGTTCAGAATAATCAATCCCTTATTATCAACGATGTAAGCAACGATCCTCGTTTTAATCCAAATGTTCAAGTAAAAACGAATTATGTAAGCCGCAATATGGTTGCAGTTCCGATGCGTATAAATAATGAATGCATTGGTGTAATCGAAATAATCAATAAGAATAATAATAAAGATTTTACCCAGGAAGATCTTGCGGTTCTTGAATTGCTTTCAGATCAGGCTGCAACTGCATATCAGAATTCTGAGGAATATGTTCTGCAGAAAATGCAGATAGATGTTCTTCAAAATGCGGTGAATGCCGGTCAGAATTATCATACCTTTGTTGCAAAAAATCCGAAAATTCTTTCGCTTTTAAAAAATATTTCGCAGGCAGCGAAGACAAATTCTTCTGTTCTTATTACAGGTGAAAGTGGGGTTGGTAAAGAACTTTTTGCTGAACAGGTTCATTTAAATAGTTCTAGGGCACAAAAGCCTTTTGTTCGCGTAAGCTGCGCTGCCTTGAGTTCGTCTTTGCTTGAAAGTGAACTTTTTGGTCATGTAAAAGGTGCCTTTACAGATGCTGTTTCAAACAGAAAAGGAAGATTTGAAATTGCGGACGGCGGAACTTTGTTTCTTGATGAAATAGGAGAGTTACCTCTTGAACTTCAGGCAAAATTGTTGCGCGTACTTCAGGAAAAGAAATTTGAAAAAGTCGGTTCAAGTGAAACTGTGAGTGTAGACGTAAGAATTATTGCCGCTACAAATCGGAACCTTGAGGAAATGGTTAAGGAAGGAACTTTTAGAGGAGATTTGTATTTTAGATTGAATGTTCTTCCCCTTAATATTCCGCCGCTTCGGGAGCGCAAAGACGAAATAGAAGCTTTTTGTGATTATTTT
>CAVCIJ010000284.1:0-2230 GCA_963601995.1 bacterium
AGTTTTGCATTTTCAATCACCTGAGCAAGAGTAATTCCCCTTTCGGCAGCAAGATTGCGAAAAGTGTAATTTATAAGTTTGATCCCAAGTTTCTGACTTAAAAGAGTGCTTACAGTTGTGTTACCGCAGCCAGACTTTCCACTTATTGCAATTCTAAGTTCTTTCATTCTATTTCTCCATTTTTACTCAACATTTTTGCTCTGTTCGCGGATATTTTCGAGCGCATCTTTTGCGTTTATAACCATTGCGCCAACTTCCGTAAACTGATTCTTGCTGCCAATTGTATTTATTTCACGATTTGCTTCCTGACAAATAAAATCAATTTTTTTACCTGGCACAGGGTTTCCTTCAATTTCTGAGTGAAGGGCTTTTAAATGACTTTGAAGACGTATTATTTCCTCATTGATTGTATATTTTACAATCATCGCCGCAGTTTCGCTCATAATTCGATTTTCATCAACTTTATCAGCAAGAAGTTCTGTAAATTTTGCAGTTATATTTTCCTTGAATTTTGTTTCCATAGAAGGCTGCCATTCCTTAAAAAAAGCGGCACACTTGTCAAGAACAGCAAGTTTTTCAAGTAAATCAATTTTTAAATTTTCGCCTTCCCTTTTTCGATCGTCAATAAAAAGGTTGAAAACTTCATAAAAAACATCCTCAATTTTTTTCCAATATTCATCAGCCTTGTATTCGTGGCTCACATTCAAAACTCCGTCCTGAGACAGAATCAGCGAAAGAGGAATATCTTCTTTTGAATAGCCGACAGAAAGCGCAACTTTATAAATTGCATCATAATACATTTTTGCAGCTGCTGGATCCGGAGTTACAGTTGCTGTTGAGTTTAAATCTTTTACGCGGATTGTCACATCAACTGCTCCCCGCACAATTTTTTCGCTCACAATCTTTCTGATTTTCTGCTCAAGCGGATTTAAGAAATAAGGCATATTTATTTTTAAGTCGAGAAAACGATTGTTAACAGATTTTATCTCCACGCTGATTTGAGTGTTTTCAACAACAGTTTCCTTAAAAGCATAGCCTGTCATGCTGTTCATAATATTCTCCTGATATTTTGTGTCTTTTATCGATTACAAAATAAAATTTTATATAAAAATATCTCTAAAAAATAATTTGTGAATCAAAATTTTTTAGAAATTTTTATCTTGCTTTCTGTAAAAAATTTGCAACGCAAATCTACAAAACTAAAGTTTTTCCTGAACAAGTTTTGCAACTTTCCAATTGTCACCGGCACCCATTGTAACAAAGAGATAACCTTCAGGATATTTTTCTCCTGCATTTTCTTCGAGCAGCGAAAGTGCCTTTTTTGCAGCATCTTCAAATTCGGCTTCATAAAAAACATCTTTTTTGTATTTTTTTGCACGTTCTGCAAGGACTTTTCCAGTTACCGTAAAACCACAGGAATTTTCCCTTGCGCTCGCATAAATTTTATTTATAATCACTTCGTCTGCGCTTTCAAAAGAAGATGCAAATTCATCAAGTAAAGCCTGTGTTCTTGAATAAGTGTGACTCATAAAATCAACAATAATTTTATGTTTTCCGTAAAATTCCCTGTAGCCTGCAAGCGTTGTTTTTATTGCAGTTGGATGATGTGCGTAGTCATCGATAAAAATTATATTCTGACCTAAAGAATTTTTTTTGTGTCCCGTAATTTCGCTTCTACGCTTTCCACCAGTAAATTTTTCAAGTCCTGATTTTAAGTTTTTTATGTAATCAAGAGGATTTTTTTTATCCTGCTGCAAAAGTCTGCAGGATAAAGCAAGAGCAGCTGCTGCATTTTTTACATTGTGTCTTCCTGGAACACGGATAAAAAACTCACCGAGCGAAGCTACATTAAAATACTGTCTTCCATTTTCAACTCTTCCAAACTCTATTTTAAAATCTCCAGAAGCATTTTCTCCGTAAGGAATAAAATTTATGTCAGGACGAGATTTTTTTGCAATTTCGTAAACTTCAAAAGCTCCCTTATCATCAGCACAAAAAATTAAATCGCCGCCAGACGGAAGTTTTAAAACGTAATCTACAAAAGCATTTCTGATATCAGCATAAGTTGGATAAAAATCCTGATGATCACTTTCTACCGAAGTTAAAATAATTTTTTGCGGATGGAAATTCATAAAGTGCCGCTGATATTCGCAGGTTTCAGCAACAAAATACTTGTGTCCCTTTACCATTGTGCATTTATTTCCAAACGAAGCTATTATTGAGCCGGCCA
>CAVCIJ010000285.1:0-3434 GCA_963601995.1 bacterium
TTATAAAAGACATTGCAAATGCCTACCAGGAAGTTATAAAACAGCTCTACGATGCAGGCTGCCGCACAATTCAGCTTGACGACTGCACCTGGGGCGCGCTAGTGGGAACTGTAAGCGAGCAGCGCTATAAAAAATTCGGCGACTTAAAGAAGGTAAAAGAAGATTTCCTAAAAGTGAACAATCTTGCACTTAAAGGAAAGCCGGCCGACCTTACAGTAAACACGCACATCTGCCGTGGAAACTATCATTCAACATTCTTTACAAGCGGACCATACGACACAGTCGCTTCTTATGTTTTTGCAAAAGAAAACATAAACACACTCTATCTTGAATACGACGACGAGCGTTCAGGCGGCTTTGCTCCGCTAGCAAACGTAAGCGCAGACAAAAAAGTAGTTTTGGGCCTTATCACAACAAAAAACGGAGAATTAGAAGACAAAGAAACAGTAATAAAAAGAATCAGGGAAGCTTCAAAATATATTCCGCTTGAGCGTCTTGCATTAAGCCCACAGTGCGGGTTTGCTTCATGCGAAATCGGCAACAAACTTACCGAAGAGCAGCAGTGGGCAAAAATCGCTCTTGTAAAAGAAATCGCACAGGAAGTCTGGGGCTAATTTTTTGGGGGGGCGGTTCCCCTCCGCTTTGTTTCACTGCGCTTCGGGACGCAATTTCCGCGCTTTCGCTAACGCGGGAATTGCTCAGCAAGTTCTAAACTCAACTTATCATCTTTTTGCAAAGCGTGTTCCATAAGAGTTTTTGTATCTATAAGAATTCCGTAAATTTTATGCCAGGACTTTTCTGTATTATTACTGTCCTGCGTCAAAATGTAATCTGCGCTTGCGTAGCCTATGTTTTTAATTTTTTCTGTACAGGCCGGCATTATAAAAGCATTAAAAATTGAATTTTCGTTGCGTTTCTTTTTTACATCACTCGGAATTGAATCATTTTTTTCTATATATTCTGCATATGCAAACTGCTTTACAACACTTGCGCTGTCCGGAAGATGATATTTTATGCCGCTTACGCCATAACGGTAATATTTTGAATCAAGGACAAAAATCTTCTGTCCGTCTTTTCCGCGGTTTGTAATCATTATTGTGTCAGGGCGGAGAGAATTGTGTTTTTCGTCCATTCCAAAATCAAAAGTTTCTTCCCCGCCTGTCTTTGTCTTTAATTTCCAGAAAACTTTAGGATAAAACCTTTCTTTGTCTTTTTCGCCAAAAATACAGTCAACAAGTTTTTCCCAGATAATATGAAAATTCTGCGTTCCGTAAATAAAATCTTTATTTTCAGATTTTTCACTAAGAAAATTCAAAACATCCAGCATATTCTTAAAAAGAAGCAGATTGTTCTCGTTAAAAGTCTGAGACATTGCCTCTTTTATCGTCGCAACAAACAGAGTTTTATTCTGTTTTAGTTCACTTTTTTCGGGCATAAAAGAGGAAAACAAAAATCCCAGTTTAGAAAAACATTCATAAACAATAAATTTATGTATTTTTGAAACGAGTTCTACCTGACTGTAATTTGTCTTTTGCGTTATAAAATCAAAATAAAACGGCTCAAAATCAACAAACTGAGGTTTTACGCTTTTTATAGTGCGGCTCCAGTTCGCCTTTCCGACCGTTCTTTTTGAATATAAAATTTCTTTTTGTACATAATAACCGTTCGACAAAAAATCGCGGATTATAAAAAGATACGCAGAAACAGGAAATTCAACTTTCTGCTCTTTTGAGCTCAACGGTGAAGAATAAAAGTTTTCGCCCTTCTCTCCAAATTTCCGCAAAATCTGAATAAGATTTAAAATATTTTTACGGATTTGTTTTTCAGTTTCGTCAGGAGAATTATTTTTTTCATCCAGCTTGCGGTATCCGACAGGAAAATAAACCTTAAGTCCGCTTTCAGAACATTTTAAGCCGACAAATTTGTCAGAAAACCTGTCGCCCAAATCTTCATTTTCGCCAAAATAAACACAACAGGAAGAAAGGGATTTATTATTATTCATAATCAGTCTGATTAATAAAATTTAAAATACACGATTTTACACTGCTCCATACAGAAGGCATTTTATTGAACAATGGTTCAAGCCTGAGCCAGTCCATTTCGTAACCATAAGAATGGCGAAAGACATGTCTAAAACCAAGATATTCTTTTAAATCTGCTAAAAGAGTTTTATCCAAAATTGAATTTCCATTATCTACAACTTTAAACATTTCACTTAGAAGTTCACTATGCCACATTCCAGACGAAAGAGCTTTGTTGCTATAACTTTTATAGATAAGCTTAAAAATACTTTCCATCCCGTTGTAAAAAGAATGAAGTACAGAGCCAATTGCATTCAGTTCAATAAAATCAGGTTTCAAAATATTACATTTATTAAGCAGAACAGAAGATTTCGAGACAAGGCTATCAATTTTTTCAACTTCAAGTAAAATTTTTTCTTTGCAGAAATTATCCAATCTTCTTTAACTCTCCGTGCCGCTTTAACAGAGTAAAAAAATCATTCTGGTAGTCAAAATCAACCAAATCAACTTTCATATTTAAAGCAGTTTCCAAATCATAATGGAGTCCAAAAAAACTTTGAGCAGGCAATCCTTTTACACCTAAATCCACATCAGAATCCTTAGTAGCCTTTCCAGTTGCCTGTGATCCAAAAAGGTAGATTTCCGTGCAGCCGGCATCTTTGAGAATTTTTGTCGCCTGTAAAAGTTTTTGTTTATTCATACTAAAAATATACCATTTCTTTTCATTTTTTATAAGGGCGTTCCCCTCCGCTTTGTTACACTGCGCTTCGGGTCGCTATGTCCGCACTTCCGCTTTCGCTGCATTCTGCTGACATCCTGTCAGCAGAACGCCTTACGGCGGTGCTACCAGCGCTAACGCAATAAAACACTAATTTTCGCTTTCAGCTGATTTTTCATTATTCAAAGAAAAATCAATATTCTTAAAAATTCCAAAGTTTGGATTGTCCATCTTTACTTTTTTAAGCAGAACTTCAAAATTATCAGCAGCTTCAAAAACTTCTTCACGGTTAAATTTAAATGCATCGTCCCAAAGATATTTCAGGATTTTGTTTTTGAATGAATCCTCAGTGATAATATATTTTCCGCTTTTGTCATTTTTATCAGGAGCAGCTTTGACAAACCAGCAGCCAAGACGCTTATCTATCATGCTCGAAAAATTATTTTCTTTAGAAAGTTCAGAAATTTTGTTATTCATTGTTTTCTGGAAATCTTCCCAGGTAATTTTAGAACCTTTTATCAGAGCCTGTTTTTGATTTTCAGAATTATTACCAAATTCATTTTTAACAAGCTTCATATCCCAGCGGCGCTGAAAAGCATTGTCCAGAACAAAAACATTCTGGTCGCTGGTGTTCATTGTGGCATAAAGCGAAAGATTTGGAGGCAGGCGGATTGGAGTATTTTCTGTAAAATCTA
>CAVCIJ010000286.1:0-10288 GCA_963601995.1 bacterium
CTCCTGCACAAAGATTTGAATCTTCTTTGGAAATTCTGCAAAAAATCAGGCTTTCGAAGGCAAAGGAATCAAACACGGTAAGTCTTCTTTCGGGACTTGTGTGGAGTTTCAGGCAGCTTTCGCTTTGGCATTCAATTCATGCAAATGGGAAAAATCCGGAATTTTCTGTGCTAAAGGCAAACGGCTTTTCAAGTAAAACAAATCAGACCCGCTATTCTAAGGCGGCACGGCTTTGGAACATTGGAACTGTGGCATCAATTGAAGCTCTTATTTCAAATATCGATATGAAAATCCGCGAAACTGGAACTGCTTTTGAAGACACTTATCTTCAGCTTTTAATTTATTCAATTGTTATAAAAAACGGTCTTTTTCCGCAGGAATATGAAAGTTTTTGAGGTTATATAAATTTTATGTTAGAAGAAAAAAATCAACTGTCTAAAAAGCATCAAATAGACATGACGAACGGATCAATTTTTGGCAAACTTATGGTTTTTTCATTGCCACTTGTTTTGTCAGCTTTGCTTCAGCTTTTTTTTAATGCCGCAGATATAATTGTTGTTGGAAGATTTTCTGGCGATAATTCTCTTGCTGCAGTTGGTTCAAATACTTCTGTTATAAATCTTCTTGTAAATCTTTTTGTTGGTCTTTCAACAGGAACGAATGTTGTTGCCGCACATTATTTTGGAGCGCAGAAAAAGCAGGAACTTGAATATACCGTTCACACAGCGATGCTTTTGAGTTTGATAAGCGGAGTAATTCTTACTTTAGCAGGCGTTTTTGGAGCAAGACAAATTCTTGAATTGATGAAGTCTCCGCCTGAGGTGCTTGATTTGGCAGTTCGTTATTTGCGCATTTATTTTGCTGGAATTACAGCCACGATGGTTTACAATTTTGGCAGTGCGCTTTTAAGAGCAAAGGGAGATACAAAACGTCCTCTTTACATTCTTTTTCTTGCCGGCGTAATAAATATTGTGCTGAATTTGCTTTTTGTAATCTGCTTTAAGATGGACGTGGCGGGCGTTGCTTTTGCAACTGTAATTTCACAGACGGTAAGCGCAGTTCTTGTGATAATTCTGCTTGTAAAAGAAACTGATGAATTTCATCTTGATTTTAAGAAACTTGCTATAAAACGCGAAATTTTAGTCCGTATAATAAAGATTGGAGTTCCGGCAGGATTTCAGGGAATTGTTTTTTCTCTTTCAAATGTTGTAATTCAGTCATCGATAAATTCTTTTGGAAATATTTTGGTTGCTGGCAGTTCTGCTTCGAGCAGCATTGAAGGTTTTGTTTACACTGCAATGAATGGATTTTCGCAAGGATCTTTAACCTTTGTGTCCCAAAATTTAGGAGCGCATAAATTTGACAGAATTAAAAAAGTTGTTTTAATTTCATTTGCGATTGTTACGGTAATTGGTTTGTGCTTAGGAAATTTAGTTGTTTTGTGTGGACCTTTTATTCTTAGAGCTTATTCAAAAAGCAGTGATGTAATAAAAGCTGCAATGCTTCGACTTACAATAATCTGTTCTGCTTATTGTTTGTGCGGAATGATGGACGTTATGGCAAATTCAATACGCGGAATTGGTCATTCAGTTTTGCCGATGGTTGTAAGTTTGACTGGTGCATGCGGAGTGCGGATTTTATGGCTTGCGACCTTTTTTCAAATTCCAAAATTTCACACGCCGGAAGTAATTTTTATTTCTTACCCGATTTCCTGGATAATAACGCTTTTAGTTCACATTTTATGCTTTGTTTTAATCTTTAAAAAAGAAAGCAAATCGATAGCCTCATAGATTTTTTTAATTTGAAGAGAATTTTTAATTAAATTCGCTCTGATAAGCAAGATTGTGAATGCACTGCAATCTTATTCCTGCTCAAGTTCGCTTGAATTTAATATTTCTCTTGCACTTTGCTCGTCTTTTTCTAGAACATTCAGTTTTACGCTGAACATTGTATCTGGCAGTCCCGAAGTGTTGCCAAAAATTCCGCTTAAATTTTGTGTTTCAGCATAACTTGGAATTCCGGCGGAAAAAAGCAGGCTTTGAATGATTTTACATTTTTGCATTGAAGAAATTGTTTCGAGTAAAACAGAATTTTCTCCAGCTTGAGTTCTCTTAAAAAATTCCTTTTCATAACTGGAATCTTTTTCGATTTCATTGCCGCCTTCTTTGTTTTCTGCGTTAAAATCTCTTCCTTTTGCGGCTTCCACAATTTCTTTTAATCCGGGTTCCTTGTTATGCATCCGGCGCCAAATCCGTGAAATCCACAAAAGTATTAAGAGGACAAAGAATAAAATTAAAACAGCAATGTCTTTGTTACTAAGGTTTTCAATCATAAAGCGATTATGAATCAAGAACTTAATTTAGTCTACAGCCTTATTTTTTTATAAGACTTTGTTCTCTTTGATCTACAAGAACTTTTTGAATTTCTGCAATGTACATTGTATGAAAGTCGTTTTTTCGATAGTTCTTGTCGCAGATTGAAGGATCTGTAAAGCAGTTTGGATCAAGTTCCTGAGCATAAAGTTTTTTGCAGATAAATGCGATTTTTGCCTGCTTAATCCACGGTGTATAATTCATATATTCTACATCAAGTTTACATTGCTTTATTTTGTCTTCATTTCTTCCTGAATGTGAACCGCAATAATTGAGGGCAGTTTTATATTTTTCTCCAAGAACACTCAGACTAAAAGTTTCGCTTGAATCAATAATTTCTTTTGTAAAGCGGGTTGGACGAATGTAAATAGTTGCAACTGCTTTGTTCCACAGAATTCCCATTCCGCCCCAGGACGCTGTCATTGTGTTTGCTCTTCCTGTAATGATTTTTCCTTCTTCGTCTTTGCTTGTAGTGCAGGCGGTAACAAGCATCCACTCATCTCCAATCATTTTAAATACATTTGCGTTAAGTTGTTCAGCTTTGATTATTTTCATCATAGTTTTTTTTCTCCTAATCTACCATAAAAATCAATATAAAAACTGACGCTAGGTTTTGTAAGCTGTCAGTTTTAAAGTTTATAAATGAATTTTTTTTAATCCGCAGAAAGATTAAAAAGTCTGCTTTGTCCAGTCAAGAATTCTTTCTTCAAGACTGCGCGGATTTTCAACTGTGGTATTTGTGCTTTCGTTAAGATACGGAATTATAACCCTGTTTTTTATATTCGACCACTGGTAAGGCAGAATGTACGGCATTGTTATAAATTCTTCGGCTGGAAGATTTCCCAAAAGCTTTCTGTAATACGTCGGATAAACTTTTTCGTTTACATTTTTTACGCTCGAAAAACCGCCTGCAATTCCAAAGTTGATTGTATCAAGTTTTAGATTTTGAGTGCGCTCAATCAGTGACTTTTGTGTTTCTTCCTTTACAAGCCATGCTATGAATTTTTCAGCCTTTTTTACGTTTCCAGAACTTTTGTAAATTCCTAAGGAAATTAAATTGTCTTCGATTGGAATTTTTTGATTTTTTTCAATCCAGCGGAACGTTAAGTTTTCTGATTGAGTGTCTGCAAGTGTAAAAAATTCGTTGCTTGGCATATAGGCAAATAAACATCTTTCGGTGGTAACCTGCCTGTACTTGGGCATATAAAGATAGCGGAACTGAAAGTTTTGCTCAGTTGTTGTGTCTGTATTGTTTTTGACTGTCCAGTTTTTTATAAAATTTACGGCGTCCTGCATTGCATTATTGTTCCATAAAAAACTATTGCCTTTTTCGCGGTAAGAGGCACCGTAAAGTTTTGTTGCTAAATACAAAAAGTCTGTGTCCCAGCTGGGAGCGTAACCCATTGCTGTAAAAGCACCGTTTTTGTTCTGCTTGTTGAATGAAAGCGAAATTTCCTTGATTTGCTCAAGATTTAAAAGATGATCAGTTTGAATTAGATTTTCATTTCTCCGGCTGTAAATTATTGCAGGAAGATTGAACGAAATTGGAATTAAATACTGCCTGTCGTTCATTTTTCCGTAGTCAATTATCTGCTTGTAAAATGTTGAGCGTGAAATGCTGCCTTCTTCAAAGAGATAGTCGAGTGTTTTAAAATATTTTCTTGTGTTTGAATTTTTTAGCCACGGACCGATTACAATATCTGGTTTAATTTCGTCTTTTGCCGGCGGAAGAGAGTTTGCCGGTTCTGCCTTGTAAACAACAACGGCCTGCGCATCCTCGTAAAGTGAATTGTAAAGTTCCACGTAGGAAACAATCTGTGCATCATCAGTCCAAATAATCAACTGATTTTCCTTGCCTGCGCTGCAAGAAGAAAAAACTGCCAGTAATGCAAATGCGCAGGTAAAGAAAAGTGATGTTTTAGCGTGCCATTTCGTCTGCTGTTTCGTAGATTGTTTTGTAAGCAAGCTCAATTTTATCCTCTTCTATGCTTGAAAATGCAACGCGCAAAGTGTGCTCATCAATAGAAATTGTTCCGATTCCTTTTTCTTTGAGCAGTTTTTGCCTTAACTCTTCAGCATTCAGATTGTTTATGTGGAAAGCCATAAAATATCCTGAGTTAAATGGAAGTGCATAAAGTTCTTTGCTTTGGTGAGTGTTTACAAAATTCTTTACAAGATCATAGCGTCTTTTTAGAATTTCGCGAAATTCCATTTTCTGCTTTTCAAAGTCGCTGTCTTTGCTTGCTTCAAGCAAAATTGACTGTGGTACTGTTGAAGAACATGAAACTGATGAACGGATTACTGCCATAAGTTTTTTTACAAGAGAATCATACTGCTCATCTGTAAAACCTTTGCATCCAAATGTTAAAAATCCGCATCTGAATCCCCATACAAAATCTTCTTTTGTAGGACCATCAATTTTTGCTGCAAGAACATTCTCGTGCAAATCACACAAATAGGCGAATAAAGACTGCTTTTCAATATTATCTTCGTAGTCAAGACCAAAGTAAGCATCATCGCACCAGACCATAACTTTTGTGCCGTTTTCTGCAAGTTCTTTTATGATTGAAACGATTTTTTTTGCTTCGTCAACTGTAGGGCTGTAACCAGAAGGATTTTGAGGGAAATTCAAAATTATGCGTACTGAACCAGTTTTTGCTTCTTCTTTTAGAGTTTCTTCAAGACCGGCAAGATTGAATTTTCCGTTGGCAAACATTGAAAACTGAACAAATGGAGCATTGCGTCTTGCGCTGGCAATTAAAACGTAATTGTCCCAGGAAGGATCGGCTGCAATCAAAGACTTTGTTTCGTCAAGAAATAGATCTGCTAAATAAGAAATACCTGCTGTGAGTCCAGGAACTACAACTGGAAGTGAAAATTTTTTATCTTTAAGAAGCGGATTTTTTTTGATGATTGAATTTTTCCAGGCTTCGCGCAAATCTGGATTGCCGGCTGTTGGTGCATAAGCTACAAGACTTCTTGAATCAAGTGAAGGCACAATTTTTTGAACTGCCGGAAGAATTGCAGGTTTTCCGTTTATAACTGTCATTCCAATTGTTCCGTTGGCAGTTTTTCCTAGTTTTTTTGCTTCTCCGCTTTGAGCAATAATTCCCTTTGGAAAGTAAAGTCTTGTTCCAAGATCAGACAACAAGGCACCTGCTGTAGTGCCGGAAAGAATTTGATTTAATTCTTGAGCTAATGGATTTATCATAATGAAAATAGTATCTAAAAATCGCTATTTTATGTCAAGAAATTTGCCTTTGTTTTGACACTGTTTTGTATAATTATACAGCTAAAATGAATAAATATAAGTTTTTTTTTCTGGAGCAAATTTTTTTACTTGCGGCCGGGCTTGCAGGACTCCGCTAAACGCTCGGTATTTTTGCTTCGCAAAAACACTTGCCTTCGGCAATCCTTACAGTCCGGGCTAGGCTTTTTCTATTGAAGAAAAATTTTATTTCTAGCGGGCTAAAAAAGCTTAGCCCCGACTGTAAGTGCCCGCCAAAGGCGGGTTCAAAAGTAACTTGAAAGTAAAACTTTCAAGTTACTTTTGAATGAAGTGCGAACGGAACACTGAAAGACGGGCATCGTAAAAAAATATTCTGCCTGAAAGAAAAAGATTTTTGTAAAAAAGAAAAATTTGCTCCAAAATTAAAAAAAACTACAAATTTTACAAACTCGACATCTAAGAAGAATATCAATATAATCGAAATGATTTTTATTTTGAGGAAATTGAAATGGACAAGATTATTACGAAGGCTGAACTTGACGAATGTTCGGAATATATTAAAAGCTGCCGTACTGAAGTTGAAAAGCGGATTGTCGGGCAAAAGGAAGTTATTGATGGAATTTTAACTGCACTGATTGCTGGCGGACACGTTCTTCTGGAGGGCGTTCCTGGCCTTGCAAAAACTCTTGCAGTTAAAACTTTTGCTGATGTTTCGGGGCTGGATTTTAAGAGAATTCAGTTTACTCCTGATTTGCTGCCGGCTGATGTTTCGGGAACTTTGATTTATCAGCAGGGAAGCGGAACTTTTTCTGTGCGCAAAGGACCGGTTTTTGCAAATCTTGTGCTTGCGGACGAAATTAACAGAGCACCTGCAAAGGTTCAGTCTGCTTTGCTTGAGGCTATGGCTGAACATCAGGTTACAATTGGCGAGGAAACTTATAAATTGCCTGAGCCTTTTTTTGTTCTTGCAACTCAAAATCCGATTGAGCAGGAAGGAACTTATAATCTTCCTGAAGCTGAACTTGATCGCTTTTTGCTTAAACTGATTATTTCCTATCCTTCGCCTGAAGAAGAAATTGAAATTGTACGCTCAAACGGAAAATCTTCTGAAGTTGCAGTTAATAAGGTTTTTAACGAAAATTCCCTAAAAAAATGCCGCAGTGCTGTGGAAGCAATTACTGTTGATGATAAAATTCTTGCCTACATTGTTTCGATTGTAAATGCGACGCGCCCTGATGTTAGCGTTAAGGAAAAGCATCTTTCTTTGAGTGCAGTTAATCACAAAAACGATTTGCAGCATTACATTGCTTTTGGTGCTTCTCCACGTGCGGGAATTGCTTTGCTTAAGTGTGCAAAGGTTAACGCTCTTTTTGCTGGAAGAAGTTTTGTTTTGCCAGAAGATGTTCAGGCGGTTGCAAAGTGCGTTTTGCGCCACAGGCTTGTGCTTAACTACGAGGCTGCTTCTGATGAAGTTAGTGCCGATGATCTTATTTCTAAGATTGTTGATCTTATGCCGATTCCGTGATTTTGCTTTTTAGTGATTTTTTTTGATTTCAGCAGTTCTTTTTGAAAATTAGGAAGACATTGTGGATAAGCAAAAGTTGTCGAAAAAAGCCAGTTTGCTGCATTTAAGTTCGCTTACATTGGCTTCGGGAATGAAAACTGGAAATTTTAAGTCTCTTTATCGCGGTCAGGGAATTGAGTTTAGCGGCGTGCGTGAGTATCTTGCAGGAGATGATGTGCGTTCGATTGACTGGAACGTTACTGCGCGAATGGGAAAGCCTTTTGTAAAAATGTATGAGGAAGAGCGGGAACTTGATGTTTTTTTAGTTTTAGATAAGTCTCTTTCGATGAATACAGGTTCCGGCAGGCAGTCGCGGCAGGAAACCGCTCTTGAATGTGCTTCTTTGCTGACTTTAGCCTGCCTTCAGAATTCGAGTCCGGTTGGAGCGGTGAGTTTTGATGGAAAAATCACTTTTAGCTGCAGTCCAAAAGCTGGAAAAACGCACGCAATGATGCTGCTTTCTCAATTTGATAAAACTGAAGCAAAGGCGACAGCCGGTTCTGCATTAAACAGTGCTTTGCACGGAGCTGAAAAACTTCTTCGCAAAAGTACAATGGTGATTATAATTTCAGACTTTAGAACTTCTGGCTGGGAAGATTCTTTTGGCCGGCTTTGTCAAAAAAATGATGTAATTGCAATTAGAATTACAGACGCTTTGGACGAAAGACTTCCATCTGTAGGTTCAGTTCCATTTGCTGATCCTGAAACAAACTACAGCGTGGTTCTTCCTACATCATCAAATAAATTCCTGAAAATCTGGCGCAAAGATAACGAAAAACGTCTTGCAGCGTGGAAAGATGAATGTTTGCGGCACGGAGGAATCCCGCTTTGCATAAGCACTTCTTCAGACTGTGCAGGCGAACTTATAAAATTTTTTACAGGACGGGAAGTTCGCTAAACGCAAAAATCCGCTGTTTTACAAAAATTTAAATGTCCTTGACTTTGGAGAAAAATAGATGAAAAAAATTCTTTTGGCGCCTGCAGTTTTGCTTTTTGCCTTAATTCCCTCATTTTCTGAAGAAATTCCGGAAGTGGAACTCGAAAGCGTAAGCCAGATTATGGTTCCGAAAGAAATTTTTATTGGCGATGCCGGACAGCTTCAATATTCATTTAGAACGCAGGCGGATTTTTTTGCTTTTTTGAATCCATCTCTTGTTTCTGAAAATGAGTTGAGGCTTAACTTTGAAAATTTTGATTTTTTGCTTGAAAAAGATTCCTGTACGATAAAAGACGCGGTTTTGTTCCGTAACGGTTCAAATTATAATCTTTGCATTACTTTGATTCCATGGAAAACCGGTAGGATTGAGTTTAAAGAATTTGATTTGTTAAGCGTTTGTTCTGGAAAAGAATCCTCAAAATTCCGGCTGATGATAAATTTAAATCCAATTCAAATTCCGTCACTTTCCGAAAAGCTCGGTGTTTCAAATATGCGCTCTCCTTTGCCGCCAATTACTTTGCCTGGAACAAAATATCTTTTATGGCTGGCGATTTTCTTAGTGATTTTGTTTTTCGTTCTTGCTGCCTTTGTGATTATTAAACTCCAGAAAATTGTAAAAAAAATCAGATTTGTAAAAAATAAAATTGGATTTTATCGGAATGCAAAAAGTGTGAAGCATCGTTTAACAAAGCTTTTGAAGCAAAAATCAAATTTAGATGATTCTGCCTTTGCAATGGAATGGCAGAAGATTATGCGAAGTTACCTTGATTTTCGCTTTGGTGCAGGTTTTGCTTCTGTTACAGGCTCAAAAATTGCTGTGTATATTCTAAAAATTACTGGAAATCTTGCTGGAGAAAAAGAATTTGATGCAATTGAAGAACTTTCTTCTATTTTTATACGCACTGATTATATTCGTTTTGCGTCAGGCTCAATCGACAGTCAGCTTCTTCCTGCGGAACTTCATCAGGCAGTTTTTGCAGAAAATGAAAGAAAATCCATTATAGAAAAATCTTTTAAGATTATAGGCGTTTTTGAACACGGCACAAATGAAAATGATGCTGAAAGTCAAAATCAAAATAACAGTGCAGGAAAGGAGACTTTTGCTAAATGATAGAATTTGAAAATCCAGCAGCGTTCTTTTTTCTTCTGCTGATTCCGGTTTTATATTTTTTGCGCTACATAAAAATTCTTACTCCAGTTTCATTTCCGTTGAATTTAAGTGATTGGGGAAAGGAAAATTTTAAGTGGGAAAGAAAATTTAGAAAATTTTTAAGTGTTTTTGTTCGCATTTTAGTTTTTGCAGCTTACATTCTGCTGATTTGTGCGTTTGCAAATCCTGTAAAGCGCAGCCAGAAAAAAGTGTATTCTTCGCGCGGTGCTGACATTGTTTTTGTTCTTGATATAAGTCCTTCTATGGCAGCACAGGATATTGCCGGAAGCAACAGGATTGACGCGAGCAGAAATGCAATTAAATTTATTGCAGAAGAAAACACAGGCTGCGCGCTGGGACTTGTAGAAATGGCTCAGAATGCAGTTATGCTTGTTCCGCCTACAATGGACAGAAAAATCTTTTTTACAAGACTCGATTCTATAAAAGCAGGCGAGCTTGGCGACGGAACTGCAATTGGAACAGGAATAAGTCTTGCTGTTTATCATCTTGAAAAATCTACTGCGGGTAAAAAGGCGATTGTTCTTATTACTGACGGTGAAAATAATTCTGGTTCGATTCATCCGCTTACTGCAGCGCATCTTGCTTTTGAAAAAGAAATTTCGCTTTACGTGCTTGGAATCGGTACAAAGGGAACAGTTCATCTTGAGTATGCTGATCCAAAAACCGGTCGCGTTTACTCAGGATTTTTTGATTCAGATTTTAACAGTGCAAATCTGGCAGCAATTGCTTCTGAGGCAAAGGGAAAATATTTTGAAGTTGAGTCGATGGCGTCTCTTTCGCAAAGCCTTGCTTCAGTTTTAAAAGATGAAAATGTTGTGCAGACTTATCACATTCAAAGCCGCGATACTCCTGTTTATTCGCAGTTTTTGATTGCGGCAGTTCTGCTTTTTGTTTTTGCGTGGATTATTAGAAGAATTTTTCTTCAGGAGATTTTATGAATTTTTCGGTTGCGCATCCGAATGTATTTTGTCTGCTGATTGTTTTGTTTTTTGCAGTTTTATATTCAGTTTTTAAA
>CAVCIJ010000287.1:0-2894 GCA_963601995.1 bacterium
AGCGAACAACTTGACTCTCAAATTGAGTGGACTTCAGCAATTGATGAAAATGTTTTAACGGAGCAGATAAAAAATCCAGAAGACATTGATCGCAAATTAAAAATTTCGCCGAATAATGTATTTTTAATTCCTTCTGATTCTGAATATAAAGAAATTTATCCCTATGTAAGCGGATTCGGTTCTCTGGATTTAAGTTTGTACAATTCACTTTCCCTTGGATTTTTAAAAAAATTTTCTGCTTCTTTAATTAGCTCAAGTTCATTAGATTCATTTTTTGAAGAAAATCATACTTACACGATGGTGATTTTTAAATATCAGCTTTCAAAAATTCTTCCAGAAAATTACAGGTTTACAGATTATCTTTTAGGAGAGCCTTTTCTTTTTGATGATTATCAGGAATGTCCTGTAAGATTTTTTTATTCTGTGAGTGAAAATGAAGAAGAAAAATCCGCTGATGGAAATTTAAATAAAAGCGAAACTACAGAACAAATTGTTTTGAATAAGGCAGATACAAATCATATAGACATTTATGTTTATATAAAAAAACTGGATACTGAATACAAAATTGATCAAATCAGTTTTATGAAGGATGAATTTTAAGGGCAGGAAATTTTATGGCACAGGACAAAGAATTGACTAGAATTGAAAGAGAACTTGTACTTCAGTATCTTAGAGACGACAATGTTCCCTTGACTGTTACTCTTGAAGAAAAACCTCTTCAAAACGAAAAAAATCTTACAGAAAACAAGGTTGATATTGATGCAGATGAAAAAATTCCTTTAAGTGCTGTTTTTCCAGTGGCAATTCCTTCCAGGCAGATTGAAGTTCTTGATCAGGGAATTATTCTGCTAAAGAATCAGGAACGTACAGTAGAACCTTTTTTGGGAAAGACTGTGAGAGTTCAGTTTTATTTAAATCGGCTGGGACTTTATTTTATAAGCAAAATGCAGCGTTATTCAAAGGGACTGGCGATTGTTGTTCCTTCGCAAATTTTCAGAGTGCCTGATCTTGTTGAAAAACGTGATTTTGACTTTTATGCCGAACTTTCATTTAAAAGTGATGACGGCAGTTCTGTTTCTTACGACTGCATTCCCGCAAAAAATTATGCCTTGTTTTTTAAACCAAAGTGGTCTGATATTGAAGAAAAAAATCAGCAGAATGCAAAATCTCTTCTTGAAAAATTTATTGATGATTTAAAGTCTGGAAAATCAAATCCAGCCGGAAACGGCGTTCAACTTTTGAGCATTGTGCGTTTTCTTACGGAAGAAAGAAAATTTGTTGCGGAAAGTGTTGAGGGAAGAGCAAAACCTTTTGAAATAATTTATGTTGATGATAAAAGAATTCTTCTTGCTTCAAATGATATTTCAAGTAGTGACAGTGCAGGCAATTTTCATCAGGACGCACAGTTTGAACTGCGTATGACTTTCTCTGTGAATAAAAATAAACTGTTCAAACGGAAAATTTCTGTTGAAAGCACAGTTGAAAATATTTATGATTTGACCTCTGATTCAAACTCAAAATGCTTCAGTTTAAAATATGAAAATTTAAAAGAAGAAGATTTAAGATTTATATATGAAAGAATAAATGGAAAATCTTTTTTGTAAGTGGCATTCTGTAAAATAAAATCGTGTTTGATGATTTTTCTAAAATTTAAGAATTTATATTTTCTTCCGTAAGTTCAGTTCCGCTTTTTTTCGTAAAATTTTCTTCCGGTTGACTTTCTTTAGATTTATTTTTTTTTTTTAAGAATTTTAGTTTAGTTTTTTTTGCTTCTGAATTGTTCCCTAAAAGAATTGCGACCGGCTTTAAAAACTCAATGTTTTCGCAGATAATTTTTATAATTACCATCATCGGAACTGAAAGAATTGCTCCTATAAATCCCCACATCCACATCCAGACGGAAAGACTTACAAGAATAACAAATGGTGAAATTCCTAAGTCTGTTCCTTCCCAGCGAGGTTCTACAATATTTCCTAAAATCATATCTATTGCAAGAACTGCAACGGCAATAAAAATTGTGTATCCCCAGCTAGGATAAAATTGTATAAGAGCAAAAAGTGTAGTTATGCACCAGGATGCAATCGATCCAAAGTTTGGAATAAAATTCAGAATAAAAGCAAGAAATCCCCAAACAATAGGAAAGTCCATTTTTATAGCAAAGCAGCTTAATCCTACAAGAACGCCTGTTAAAAGGGAAATCATAAATTTTATAGAAATATAATGTGTTACCTGGGAAATAGTTTTTGAAGCAATCATAACAATTTTTTCACCGGCATTTTCAGTTTTAAATGCTGATCTTACTTTTTCTTTCATGTTTCTCATTTCAATCAGCAGAAAAACAACAAAAAGCGTTACAAGAAGAATTACTTTTGCACTGGAAATTAAAACGTTACTTACGCTCACAAGTGATTTTTGAATAAAATTCCGTACTTCAAGAGACTGCCACAAAGTTTCAATAATTGATTGGTCGCTCGAAACCTGAATATTGAAAGTTTCTGTAAAAATATTGTAAATCGCCGTAAACCTTTCTTCGTATTTTGGAAGACCGTTGATTATTGACTTTATGCTTACTACCAGTAAATTTCCAATAAGATAGAAAGCTGCGATGGCAATTATTGCAATTACAAGAATTCCCACTATCCACGGAAAATGTGCCTTTTCATGGAGATTTTTTATGAGTGGATAAAATACAAATGCCAAAAGAATTGCGAGTGTAATTGGAATTACAACTGATGAACTCAGTTTTAAAACAGCTGCAAATAGAATAAACGAGACAAATAGCAAGAGGAGAAAAATGGAACGGGCATAATTTATTTGTTTCATAAAAATTCCTTAAAGTCAGATGGCTTTCTTATGGCATTTTAATTTTTTATTTTTTTGCCGGAGTGTAAACC
>CAVCIJ010000288.1:0-4639 GCA_963601995.1 bacterium
GATCAAGAATGTACGCTGTTCCGCCACCCATTCCTGCTGCAAGATTTCTTCCAGTTTTTCCTAGTATTACGGCAGTTCCGCCAGTCATATACTCAAGTCCGTGATCGCCGCAGCCTTCTGCAACAACTGTGGCGCCGGAATTTCGCACTGCAAATCTTTCACCGGCAATTCCGTTTATGTACGCTTCGCCGCTTGTTGCACCAAACAGGGCTACGTTCCCGATAATAATATTTTCTTCAGCCTTAAAATTTGCGTTTTCTGGAGTTTTTACAACGATTTTGCCGCCAGAAAGTCCCTTTCCTAAATAGTCGTTCGAGTCTCCTGTAAGACGGATTGTAAGTCCCTTTGGAATAAATGCGCCTAAACTTTGTCCGCCGCCGCCAGTCGCGTTTATAACAAAAGAATCTTCTTCGAGCGAACTTCCGAATCTTTTTTGAATTTCAGAGCCCAGAATTGTACCAACAGTTCTGTCTGTAGAAGATATTTGAATGTTGAAAGAACCTTTTTTTGATTTTGCACATTTTTCAAACTGCTTGAGAAGAATTTTTTCATCAATAGTTTTTTCAAGTTCAAAATTATAAACATCTTCTTTTACAAAATGCTGAGTTTGCTCTGGAAGTGACTTAAAACCAATAATTCCGCTCATATCAACTAAGGCTGCTCTTTTAAATCCCTGTTTTTCTTTTAACTTAAGCCTCTCTGTGTGTCCAACCATATCGCTGACGGTTTTAAATCCGAGTTTTGCCATATATTCGCGCAGTTCTTCGGCAATGAATTTCATAAAATTTTCAACGTATTCAGGCTTTCCTTTAAAACGCTTTCTGAGTTCTTCGTTTTGCGTTGCGATTCCAAAAGGACATGTGTCAAGATTGCAGACTCTCATCATTGCACAGCCCATTGTAATAAGCGGTGCTGTTGCAAAGCCAAATTCTTCTGCACCTAAAAGAGCTGCAATTGCAACATCTCTTCCGCTCATAAGTTTTCCGTCGGTTTCGATTGTAACTCTTGTGCGAAGTCCGTTTTGAATGAGAGTCTGGTGAGTTTCGGCAAGTCCAAGTTCCCACGGAAGACCTGCGTGATGAATAGAAGAAATTGGTGCTGCTCCAGTTCCGCCGTCGTGTCCTGAAATTAAAATTACCTGTGCTCCGGCTTTTGCAACGCCAGCTGCAATTGTTCCAACGCCTGCTTCGCTTACAAGTTTTACAGAAATTCGTGCCGAACGATTTGCATTTTTTAAGTCGTAGATGAGTTGAGCCAAATCTTCGATTGAATAAATATCGTGGTGCGGAGGAGGCGAAATTAATGAAACGCCCGGAGTTGCATATCTTGTTTTTGCAATCCATGGATAAACTTTTTTGCCAGGAAGATGACCGCCTTCGCCAGGTTTTGCTCCCTGTGCCATTTTGATTTGAATTTCCTTTGCACTCAAAAGATATTCTTCCGTAACGCCGAATCTTCCTGAAGCAACCTGTTTTATTGCAGAGTTTGCTTCAGTTCCAAGACGTTCTGGTTTTTCACCGCCTTCTCCAGAATTTGATTTTCCGTGAAGATGATTCATTGCAAGTGCCATACAGCGATGTGCTTCTTCGCTGATTGAACCGTAACTCATAGCTCCGGTTTTAAATCGTTTTACAATTTCACTGACGCTTTCAACTTCGTCAATCGGAATTGCCTTTGAATCATCAAAATCAAAATCCAGCATAGCACGCAAAGTGTGCGGATGAGCATTGTCGTCAACAATGGAGGTGTACTCTTTGAATCGATTATAATCTGCGTTTTGAGTTGATTCCTGCAATGCGATAATTGTTTCAGGCGAATAAAGATGATCTTCGCAGGTTCTTCCTCTCCGCATTTTATGATTTCCAACAGAATCAAGATGAGTGTTTACAGTAAGTCCAAGCGGATCAAAGGCACGGTTGTGATTGAAGTTAACATCCTCTTCAATTTCTTTAAGCCTTATTCCTCCAACGCGGCTGACTGTGTTTGTAAAGTATTTGTCAATAACGCTTTTGTCTATTCCAACAGCTTCAAAAATCTGGGCACTCTGATAAGACTGAACTGTAGAAATTCCCATTTTTGCTGCAATCTTTACGATTCCATTTAAAATTCCCAGATTGTAATCATCAATTGCAGTGTGATAGTCCTTGTCCAAAAGTTTTTGATCAATCAGCTCGGCAATACATTCATGTGCAAGATAAGGATTTATTGCACGTGCTCCGTATCCTAAAAGAAGTGCCGCCTGGTGAACATCGCGCATTTCTGCGATTTCCAGAATGATTGAAATTGCCGTTCTCTTTTTTGTGCGGATTAAATATTGTTCTACAGCGCTTGTTGCAAGAAGTGATGGAATTGCAACGTGATTTTCATCAACTCCGCGATCGCTTAAAACAATTATATTTGCTCCGTTGTGATATGCTCTGTCTACGGAAACAAAAATTTCATTTATGGCATTTTCAAGCGAAGTATTTTTATAGTAGAGAAGTGAAACTGTTTCGCATTTTAGGCCCGGCTTGTTAAGTGCCTTGATTTTCATCATATCTACGCCGGTAAGAATCGGATTTGTAATTTCAAGAACGTGGCAGCTTTTGCTTTCCGGCTGAAGCATATTTCCGTCTGAGCCAACATAAACTGTGGTGTCTGTAACGATTTTTTCCCGAAGCGAGTCAATCGGCGGATTTGTAACCTGAGCAAAAAGTTGCTTGAAATAAGAAAAAAGCGGCGGATGACGCTCAGACATAACTGCAAGCGGTGTATCAATTCCCATAGCACCGGTTGGTTCAACGCCATTTTTTGCCATCGGCAGAATCATTTCGTTAACATCCTCGTAGTTCCAGCCGAATGCCCTGTACTGAATGTCGCGTTCTGCCTGCGTGTAAACAGGAATTTTTTTGTTTGGAATCGGAAGATTTTTGAGTTTTAAAAGATTTTGATCAAGCCATTCGCCGTATGGGTAAAGTTCTGCAAAATGTTTCTTGCATTCTTCATCAGAAATAAGACGTTTTTGCTTTGTGTCAACAAGAAGAATTTTTCCCGGCATAAGGCGGTTTTTTGTGAGAATATTTTCTTCTGGAATATCAAGAACTCCAACTTCCGAAGAAAGAATAAGCATATTATCTTTTGTAATGTAGTAGCGGCTTGGGCGAAGTCCGTTTCTGTCGAGTGTTGCTCCAAGAATGTCGCCGTCGCTGAATAAAACTGCCGCCGGTCCGTCCCAGCTTTCCATCATTGTAGCCCAATAATGATAAAAATCTTTTTTTTCAGCATTCATTGAATTGTCATTTTTCCACGGTTCAGGAATGCAGACCATAATTGCAAGAGGAAGCGGCATTCCGTTCATTACAAGAAATTCCAGCGTGTTGTCAAGCATTGCTGAGTCAGAACCGCTTGTGTCAACTGCCGGAAGCACTTTTCTGATTTCTTCAGGTGAAAATTTTGGGGAAATTAAAGTTTCTTCGCGGGCAAGCATTCTGTCAACATTTCCGCGGATTGTATTGATTTCTCCGTTGTGAGCAATGAATCTGTTTGGATGCGCCCTCATCCAGCTGGGCTGAGTGTTTGTAGAAAATCTTGAATGTACGATTGCAAGTGCTGAAACATAGTCTGGAGACTGCAAATCACTGTAAAAAGTGCGCAGCTGCTTAACTAAAAACATTCCCTTGTAAACAATTGTTCTGCTGGAAAGCGAAACTACGTAAGTTTTAAACTGAGTCTGCTCAAACTGACGGCGTAAAACATAAAGTTTTCTGTCAAAGTCAATTCCCTTTTTGCAGTCTTTTGGTCTTTCAATAAAGCACTGCATAATTACCGGCATGCAATCCCGCGCTTTTTTTCCAAGAACATCAGCATTTATTGGAACATTTCTCCAGCCAAGAAATTTAAGTCCTTCTTTTCCTGAAAGAAATTCAATCATCTTCATTGCCTGTGCACGCATTAAATTGTCAGAAGGAAAAAAGAACATTCCTACGCCGTAATCCCGTTCGTTTCCTAAAGAAATTCCTTCTTGCGCCGCAGCTTTTTTAAAAAATCGGTGTGAAATTTGAAGCAAAATTCCAACGCCGTCTCCAGTTTCTCCACTTGCATCTTTTCCTGCGCGGTGCTCAAGTTTTTCCACAATAGAAAGCGCATTGTCCGTAATCTGCCGCGAGGCATGACCGTCAATATTTACTACAGCGCCGATTCCGCAGTTGTCATGTTCAAACGACTTTTCGTACAAAGTTTTTTGATTTTCCATAGCAGACTCCTTACACGTCTATAATGTTTCTTTAGAGATTTCCTTTACAGTCAGATAAAGAAATTTTTTTAAGCAAAAAAAAGACGTCTGGCAAAAAAAACAACTAAACTCAACTGAGAACAGTTATTTTCTTTGCCAAACGTCTTTGCTTGTAAAAATGAGTATAGAGATTCAAAGAATTTTATGCAAGCATTAAGGGATTTTTTTTATTAGATAATGAAATTTTTCTTGTTACGTAGAAGATTTTTTTATCAGAAAAAATTTTATCGGTAAACTGCCGGCACGTGTAATGTCGAAGACATTTTCTTAACTGCCGGAATTTTTGTTAAAAACCGAATTGTTTGTTACGAAAAAGATTTTTTTGTTAAGAAGAAATTTTATCGGTAAACAGCCGGCGCGTGTAATGTC
>CAVCIJ010000289.1:0-4140 GCA_963601995.1 bacterium
ATTACACTAAGCACAATTCCAAGTCCGATTGTAAAATAAATCAAAAAAGAAAAAAGACTGTTTGCTTCCTCATCTTTTTTTTCGCCAAGAAATTTTGCCACAAGCGCGCTTCCGCCGGTTCCAATCATAAAACCAAAACCGCTAAAAAGCATAATAAGCGGCATTATCAAATTTACAGCAGCAAACGGCTCCTTTCCTGTAAAATTTGAAACAAAAAGTCCGTCAACAATCGAATAAATCGATGTAAAAATCATCATTAAAATAGCTGGAATTGTAAACTTAAAAAGTCTTCCATAAGTAAAATGATCTGAAAGCTGAATTTTCATTTTATCCTCTCATAAAAAATTTGTAAAAAAAAGATTTGGGCGCTACCGTCGCTTCGCGCCGGCCGCTATGTCCGTGGCTTGCTAATCGCGCGGTCCTTCTCTTCGTTTCGGACTGCCTCCGGCACCACTCCCAGCGCTAGCGCTTTTCTTACAGGACTTAAGTTCTTCTTTCATAGAAAAATAATAAAGTTCCTGAAGTTCAATCATCTTTTTGTAATTTTCAATTCCCATACGAGAAATCGTCTTTTTTTCAAAAGCAACAATTGCGCCAATCTGCTTTTCTGCCTGACAAATACCTTCCTCAGTAAATTGAATTATTTTTGACCGCTTGTCTCCTGGATTTTCTTCAAGTTTCACATAGCCTTTTTTTTTCAGTGAAAGCACAACATTGTTTACAGTCTGAGGCGGAATGTCATAACCCGTACTAATTTGTTTTTGAGTCTGCCCTCTTTCCATATAAAGAGCATAAAGAACCTGATTAAAATCACTTCCGTCAGTAAGAAATTTATCAAGATTAGCATAAAACCGCGATGTCATGCTCACAACCTTATTTTCACGCATTAAAAGTTTTGTTCTTTCCGTCATATAATCCCTTTTAGGAACATTTTAATCCCTGTAAGGATAATAAATAATCCCATTAAGGATAATTTGTCAAGATGGGCTGTCAAAAAAATTTATTCATAATTCATTAAAAAAAGATGTTTGTAAAAAAAAAGATTTATTTTTTCTGAGATTATAATTTCTATAAAGGTCATATAAAAAACATATAAATTTTATGTATCTGTCTAAATTTTTATACAGACAATAGTTATAGCGGTAACAAATTTTCAACAGCACTACAGATAGCGGGTAACAATTTTTCAACGGAATAGAAAATCTTGAGTAACAAATTTTCAACGAAAATTCAGATTATCATCTAAATCAGGCAAAACTTCACAGTATGTATACTTTTTTAAACAGAATTTAAGATAATTCGCTAAACGCACTGTCTTTTTAGAGGCTTTTAGCTATAAAGAAAGACATTATAAAAACAAAAATATAAAACAGCAGGCAAAAAAATAGAGAAGTAACAAATTTTCAACGCAGAAGTAAAATTTTGATTTCTAAAAAAATCGTCAGTCAGGTAACAAATTTTCAACAGAATTGCAAAAAAGTTCCAGATTTTCAACGTTTTTACACAAAAAACCTGTGCAAAAACCGCCGTTCTGGTAACAAAAATCCAACACTTTCAAATCTGGTTAAATCCTTATATTATAAAAAATTAAATCATTATAAAAACAAGATTAGTCCAAATTTTCAACGAAACAGTAACAAATTTTCAATATCTTCTATATAAACAAATAGATACAAATAGTTTAAATAAAACAAATAGTAACTTTGTTTATTCAGTGCATAAACGTTGAATCTTTGTTACTACCCCAACCTTTCAAAAAAAAATAAAATTTTTAAAAAACAACTTTTTTAGTTAAAATAAAAATCTAAAGATTAGATGAAACAAGCATATACCTTTTATCATTTTCATTGATAGCAGGTTTACTTTTGTACAAAGTAATTCCATCATTATTTTTATCAATGCTAACCTTTAAGTCTGTATAATATTTTTCCTTTATATTTTTGATTTGCTCTTTGATTGTATTCCAGTTAACTCTTTCTTCTGATTCATAACTGTCCTCTTTTACGGGTAAAAACTGATCAACCAAAGCTTTCCTTGAAATGTGAATCGGTTCGCCTTCTTTTAGGCTGTTATTTCTGTAAACAAACCAGGCATATAAATCCTTTCCCACAACCGAAGTTATTTTTTTGTAAACGCTGTAATCAATTGGAACTGCGTGTTCCTGAGAAAGTTTTCTGAATGATTTTGAAAGAATTATTGTAATTCCAATTGTTCTTTTTTCCTGCTCAGAATTTTCTAAGTCAACATATTGAAATCCGTCAAAAAAAGGAATTACTCCCGAAGAATTCCACGTAGCAGTAACATTTTCTCCACGCAAAGGCTCATCATCTTTCATAAAATCTTTAAAAAGCACGTTCTGAATGTTTTTTACAATTTTTTCCCTGAATACAAATGTTGCACCAGAAAAACATTCAAGCTGTTCTTTAATTTCCTTTCCCCTCTGTTTAGGAAGCTGAAGTTCATCAAGCAGCTGCTGCAGGGAATTATATTTTATTACAATCTGATCATCAGGACTTGTACTTTTTCCCAAAACTGCGTGCGTTGTTAAAATCGAAAGCAAAAGCCTTCCGTTTTTACCGAATGGAACTTTTGTATCGCTTGTAAGATTCAATTCGATGTTATTGTACTTGCGCTTAAAAACATTTTTTTTAACATCTTTTTGCGGAAGAGCTGCGGCAATAAAGGGACTTGAAAGATAGCTGCGGAATTTCTGTACAGTTTTTTCGCTGCTTTCGGCTGGAAAAAGTTCTGCCTGCAAAGGGTTTTTGATTTCTGTCATTTTTTAATCTCCGTTGTGCCTTTTATATCCATGCTTTGTTATTTCAACTTTGCCGTTTTCAATTTCCTGCTTAAAATAATCCATTGCACAAACAACAAAGTGATTCATCGAAACATTTTGGATTGCGCAGAATGCCTTGTAAGGTGCCCTTTCTCCTTGCGCGAGATAAACCGGAAAAGTATCGCTTTTATCTCGTGAGAGATTGCGTTTTGATTCTTTTTTTACAGAATTTTCACTTTTTTGTTGAATTTCTGTTACCTGAGTTTTTGTATCTTCCTGCTGATTTTTTTGCGTTTCTTCTTGAGTTTCTGTAAATTTTTCATTCTGAACTGCAGAAACTTTGTTTGCTTCAAAATTGCTGTTTATTGCAGCAGCAAGCAGATCTGTTTTTTCCTGCGAATTTTTTTTTGTTGCGCCGGCATTGAAATTTGAATTTACTTTCATTTTGTCATTTCCTTTGTAATTTCAGTGATTGCATCAAGTGTTTCTTTTCTTGCCTGGATTGATTTGTCCTGTATTGATTTTTTTAAAATCTGTGCCTTTACAAAAGATGTGTCCGTAGGAACTGTAAGAAACTGCGTGTCATCAAAACTTTTCATAAAATTTTCAGCAAAAAGTGATTGAAATTTCATTCGTTTATCCTGCTGATTCAAAATTACAAATGAGATTTTTTCAAGAAGATCAGAGCATCTTATTTCTTTTGTTGTAGTAATTAAATTTTCGATGAGAGTTTGAAATCCGTCTGCGGAAAACTGATCAAGCTTTAAAACAGGAACAATTTTGTCTGCGGAAGTTGCAATTCCTTTTTCAAAGTCGCCAAAAGCCGGGCTTGTGTCAAAAACCACAAAATCAAATTTCTGGAGGCTTGGAAAAACTGTGTCAACAAAAGCGTAGTAATTTCTTGTACTCGAAGCGTATCCCTGAAGGCTGCCGTTTATTGCAAATGTTGGAAGTATAAATAGATTTTCAGAAAGCGAAGATTTTAGAAGGCACTCGTCAACTGAAACTTTTCCTTCAAGAACGTCTGCAAGTTCGTGCTTAAAATTACTTGCAAGCCAGGCACTTGAATTGCCCTGAGGATCACAGTCAACTATAACAGTTTTAAATCCCTGCTGCGCTAAACTGATTGCACATGTTACACTGATTGATGTTTTTCCTGTTCCGCCCTTGCGGTTTAAAAATACAAAAGATTTCATAAATCCCCTCAACTGAATTTTTTAGTGAATTACTATTTTACTAGTATAATATAAAAAATACCATAAAATCAACTAGTATAATATAAAAAATACTATGTAAAATACTTGTATAAATACTGTTAAAAATACAGTTTTAATAGTATTTATACTATTATACTATTATAC
>CAVCIJ010000290.1:0-12716 GCA_963601995.1 bacterium
TCTTGATATTTTTTAAATATATTCTAAAATTAAATTTATCAAAATTAACCGAACTTTTCGGAACAAAAAAGACTGCTTTTGTGTTGCTTTTAAATTCTGGCAGTCTTGCAGGAGAAAATATGACTAAGGAACAAATTGCTGCTGAAATTTCCGGCGGAAAGGCAATGCTTGGAATTGAATTTGGCTCAACTCGCATTAAGGCAGTTCTTATAAACACTGCGTACGAGCCTGTTGCTTCTGGTGCTTTTGACTGGGAAAATTCACTTGTGGACGGAATTTGGACTTATTCACTTGAAGAAATTCATAATGGAATTTCTTCGGCTTTTGTGGATATGAAAAATGACGCTTACTCAAAGTATGGCGTAAAACCTGTAAAACTTGCGGCTATGGGTGTTAGTGCAATGATGCACGGATATCTTGCCTTTGATGCAAAAAATAATCTTTTGGTTCCGTTTAGAACCTGGCGCAATACAATTACCGGCGAGGCTTCAAAAGCTTTAACTGAACTTTTTAATTATCCGATTCCAGAAAGATGGAGCATTGCACATCTTTATCAGGCAATTTTGAACAAGGAAGAACACGTTAAGAATCTTGCGTTTTTTACAACTCTTGCAGGATACGCACATTGGAAACTTACGGGGCAAAAAGTTATTGGCGTAGGCGATGCTTCAGGAATGTTCCCGATTGATGAAAAAACTGGCGATTTTAACAAAAATATGATTTCAAAATTCAATTCTCTTGTTGAGGGAAAATATTCCTGGAAACTCGAGGATTTGCTTCCAAAGGTTCTTTCTGCTGGAGTTGAAGCAGGAAGTCTTACTGAAGAAGGTGCGACCTGGCTTGATCCTGAGGGAACTTTGCAGCCGGGAGCAGTTTTTGCAGCTCCGGAAGGCGATGCAGGAACTGGAATGACAGCAACAAATTCAGTTGCAGAACGCACAGGAAACGTTAGTGCAGGAACTTCTATTTTCAGTATGGTTGTTCTTGAGAAGCCTCTTGCAAAAACATATCTTGGTCTTATTGATGTTGTAACAACTCCAGATGGAAAACCTGTTGCAATGGTTCACGGAAATAACTGTACCGGCGAATATGACAAGTGGATTAAGCTTATTGGCGAAGCTGCGACTTTGCTGGGTGCTGATTATACAAAGGGTCAGCTTTATGATTTGCTTTTAAAATCAGCATTAAAAGGCGATAAGGATTGTGGCGGCTGTGTTGCGTACAATTACATTTCTGGCGAAACAATTACTGGCTTTAATGAAGGAAGACCGCTTTTTGTCCGCACTCAGAATGCAAATTTTAATCTTGCGAATTTTATGCGTTCTCAGATTTTTACAGCTCTGGCAGCCCTTCGTGCAGGAATGGACATTCTTTTTGACGAAAAAGTTCCACTCGACAGACTTACTGGACACGGCGGATATTTTAAGACTGAAGGCGTAGGACTTCCATTTATGGCTGCTGCAATGCACACTCCTGTTAGTGCAATGAGTACTGCCGGAGAAGGCGGACCTTGGGGAATGGCACTTTTGGCAGCTTATGTTCTTAACGGAAAAGGCTCAACTTTAAGCGACTGGCTTAACAAAGAAGTTTTTGCTTCTGCAAAGGTTGAAACAGTAAATCCAGATTCTAGTGATGTTGAAGGATTTAACAAATTCTTTGAAAATTACAAAAAAGGTCTTGCTGTTGAAAGGGCAGCCGTAGAAAATTTGTAATTTTTTAGTTTCAGATAAAAACTGTGTCTTACAGATTTTTAGATTTTGTTTTGATGCAGTTAAAAAATCATTTTTAGAGGAAAAATTATGTCAAAATATCAGACTATAAAAGAAGAAGCTTATGAAGCAAATATGCAGATTCCGGCACAGCATCTTGCACTTTATACTTGGGGAAATGTAAGTGCTTTTGATCCTGATGAAGGTGTTTTTGCAATAAAGCCAAGCGGAGTTCCTTACCCGGAACTTAGTGTAGAAAGTATGGTTGTTTGTGATCTTGAAGGAAATGTTGTTGAAGGAAATTTACGTCCTTCGAGCGATACTCCAACTCACGCTGTTTTGTATAAAGAATTTGCTGTAAAAGACGGAGCGAAAATCCGTGGAATTATTCACACTCATTCAACTTTTGCAGTAAGCTGGGCGCAGGCAGTAAAGCCGGTTCCTCTTTTTGGAACAACTCACGCTGACCACATTCAGACTGAAGTTCCCTGCACTCCATATCTTTCTCGCGAGGCTGTAAAAAATGATTACGAAAAAGAAACAGGAAATTTGATTGTAAGCCATTTTAGAGATTTAAAACTTAATCCAAACGAAGTGAATATGGTTCTTGTAGGCGGACACGGACCTTTCTGCTGGGGAGCAACTGCTGATAAGTCTGTTTATAACGCAGCTGTTCTTGAAGAGGTAAGTCATATGGCTCTTAACACTCTGATGATAAAGCCTGATGCAAGTCCTCTTCCGGATTATATTATTGAAAAACATTATATGCGGAAGCACGGTCCGAACGCATATTACGGTCAGTCAAAATAATTTTTTTTCAAAGACGCTTCTTTTTGAACCGAAATTTTTTGTTTCAAATTGAAGCGTTTTTTTTGTTACGAAAATATTTTCTTTATCAGAAGGAATTTCGTTTGTAATCGATCGCCGGCGGTGATGCAGAAGATTTTTGTTAACCGCCAGAATTCTTTGTTAAAAATCACGTTTTTTTTTGTTACGAAGATATTTTCTTCATCAGAAAGAATTTCATTTGTAAACCACGCGTCGTGTGATGTCGTGGAGTTTTTCTTAATCAACAGAATTTCTTGTTAAAAACCACATCTTTTTTTTACATAAAATTTTTTGCGGACTTAAAAAATTCTTAAGAAAAAATTTGACAGATTTTATCAACACGTGTAAAATATACGTGTTGAGTTGAAAAATTACTGTTTTTTAGGCATAAAAACTTAAAATTAAAGATAATTTCTAAAAATCGGAGGATATTATGAAAAAAATTTATAAGCTTGTTTCGGCTTTTTCTTGCGCTCTTTTGAGTTTTTCTATTTTAGGATGCTCAAAATCTCAGAAAACATCATCTTCAAAAAAATCAGAAAATATTGAACTTACAGTTTGGGAATCTTTGGACGGTCCGGACGAATTTATAAAAAGAGCTGCGGTAAAATACGAAGAAAGTCATCCAAATGTTCACATAAAATTTGTAAATGTAGAAATAGGCGACGCTGCGGGAACAATCGCTTTGGACGGTCCGGCTGACATTGGCCCAGATCTTTTTGCTGCTCCTCACGACAAACTTGGAGAACTTGTAAACGGTGGTCATATTCTTGCAACAAGAAATCCTGACGAAATAAAGTCAAAAGTAATTTCAAGCTGTGCTTCTGCTTTAACTTATAACGGCGTTATGTATGGCTATCCTGTAAGTGCAGAAACTTATGCGCTTTTTTATAACAAAAATCTTATAGGCGAAAACGAAGTACCAAAAACCTGGGAAGATTTAAAATCCTGGGCAGTTCAGTTTAATTCTAAGAATCCTGGAAAAAATGCTTTTATGATGGATGTTGGTTCTGGTTATTACACAATAATTTTTACAACAATGAACGGAAACAGACTGTTTGGTAAAGATGGAAACGATACTTCAAAAACTTATTTGAATACAGAGGACTCTGTAAAGGGAATGCAATTTTTCCAGAGTTTAAGAGAAATTCTTAATGTTCCTGCTGCGGACTTAACTACAGGAACTGTTGACGGTGCTTTTCAAAAAGGAAATGCTGCAATGCATATAACCGGCTTGTGGAATGTAAAGAATTTTGAAAATGCAGGTCTTGATTTTGGAGTTGCACCGCTGCCTTCGCTTCCTGGAGATAAAACGCCTTCTGCATCTTTTAGCGGAACTCGTGCTATGTTCGTGAGTGCTTATTCTTATCATCCAGAAGAAGCTGCTGATTTTGCGGAATTCCTTATCAGCGAAGAAATGCAGCAGCTGCGCTTTGAACTTACTGGAGCAATGCCTTCAATCAATACAGAAGTCAGCAGCCCTTATATGCCGGGATTTATTAAGCAGCTTAACTACGCTTTTCCAATGCCTTCAACTCCTGAAATGTCAACATTCTGGAGTGCAATGGATTCTGCTTCAAAAAATATTTGGAATGGTGCAGATGTAAAGGCTGAGCTTGATGCCTGCGATAAATCGATTTTGGGAAAATAAAATCTGAACTGTATTAAGCAGTTTTATCTTCATATAGCCTCTGAAAATCAATTTTAGAGGTGTTTTGAACAATTTGTTTTGCAGGTTGTTTATTTAAAGCGTTTTTTGCTTCGATGAAAAATAGGGGAAAAATTATGGAACTTGCAACAGACGGCAGTTCAGCAAAAAAGGTAAAAATATCTTCAATTTGCTTTATGGGACTTGCCCATCTTTTATTCTTGAAAGAATACGTTAAGGGTGCAATTTATGCCCTTCTTGAAATTGTGTTTATTGCTTTTTGTCCGTTTTTTGTAAAGAAATTGATTGGACTTATAACTTTGGGTTCTCCACAACCAGATCTTCCGGTTCGGCTTAGAAATAACTCAATGTTTATGCTTATAGACGGAATTCTTGTTCTTGCGGTAATTGCTGTTTTTGTTGCCGCTTATGTAATCAGCGTAAAGAGTGCGTCTCGTTCGTATAGTGATTACTGTAGAACAGGGCGTTTTTTAAGTCAGAAAGCGTCTATGGCAGAAATTGGAAACCGTGCATTTCCTGTTGTGGGACTTTCGCCTTTTTTTGTAATGCTTTTGGTTTTTGTTGTTGTTCCGCTGATTTTTAGCGTACTGGTTGCTTTTACAAATTATTCTGCACCAAACAATTTGCCGCCTAACAACACTGTTGACTGGATTGGGTTTAAGAACTTTAAAGAACTTTTGTTTGGCGGTTCAACCTGGTCAAAAGGTTTTTTAAGAATTGCAATCTGGACTTTAGTTTGGGCTGTTCTTTCAACTTTTACATGCTATTTTGGCGGACTTTTAGTTGCAGTTCAGCTTCAGGAAAGCGGAATAAAATTTTCTTCAGCTTTTAGATTTATTTTTATCTTGCCTTACGCAGTTCCGTCAGTAATTACAATGCTGGTTTGGAAAAATCTTTTAAACGGAACTTTCGGAACTGTAAACAGAACCTTACAGGCACTTGGTCTCTTAACTAAAACAATTCCATGGCTTGGAAATCCAACTTTGGCTCAGGTTATGTGTATTGTAATAAATTTATGGGCTGGCTTTGGGTATTTTATGATGCTTTCGATGGGAACTATGACGGCGATTCCAAAGGATTTGTATGAAGCTGCAAAAATTGACGGCGCTTCTTCAAGGCAAATTCTTGGCAGAATTACAATGCCGCTTGTTCTTTACCAGACAATGCCGCTTATAATTATGAGTTTTACTCACAATATAAATAATTTCGGAATAATTTACTTCCTTACTGGCGGAGAGCCTACTGTTGCAGACAGTACAACAACACTTGCCGGTGGTACTGATATTCTTGTTACGTGGATTTATAAACTTACAATCAATCTGCAAAAATACAGTTACGCTTCGGTTGTTGCGGTTCTTATCTTTGTGGTTCTTGCTCCGTTTGCAATTTATCAGTTTAAGAACACAAAGGCTTACAAGGAGGGCGAAGTATGAAAAAGAGACAGTATGCATATCATACAATTGACGTTATAAACAAAACATTTATTTACCTGGTTTTTATATTGATTTCGTTATTTGTGTTTTATCCGCTGGTTTACGTAGTTTCAGCAGCATTTTCACCGGGAAACAGCATTGCGTCTTTAAACATTGTTCCCTTTGGAGACGGATTTACGCTTGAACACTTTAAGCATCTTTTTTTTGAAACAAATTACTGGCTGTGGTTTAAAAATACATTCATAATCGCAATTTGGACAACTGTTCTTACAGTTATAATTTCTGCATTAAGTGCTTATGTTTTTTCAAGATTTCAGTTTTCATTTAAGCAGCCGCTTTTGATGAGTCTTTTAATTCTTCAGATTTTTCCATCTTTTGTAGGAATGATTGCAATTTATGTGATTTTGCGGAGAATTGGCGGACTTGATACATTGTGGGGACTTGTTCTGGTTTATGTTGCCGGAAATATTCCATACAACACTTGGATGGTAAAAAGTTATATGGATACGGTAAGCAAAAATCTTGATGAGGCGGCGCGAATTGACGGAGCAAGTCATTTTAGGATTTTTGGTACAATCATTTTGCCAATTACAAAGCCGATTATTACATTCCTTGCGATTTCAAGTTTTACAGGACCGTGGATGGACTTTATTTTTCCAAAAATGGTTTTGCGAAGTCCAGAAAAGCAGACTCTTGCGCTCGGTTTGTTCAGTTTTGTTTCTGACAAAAAAAATGAATTTACAAATTTTGCGGCTGGTTCGCTGATTATTGCAATTCCTTTTATATTTTTCTTTTTGCTGACCCAAAAACAAATGATGCTGAGTGTGGGAAGTGGCGGCGTAAAAGAATAGAGCTTGCTTTGCTGCTGTTTAATACGAGATGAATATATCAGGCAGCAGCAGTTTTAAAAAGTTTATAAATTTGGACATTTTCAGAAAATCATTTTCAATGCTTTTTTTGGAATGACTGCGACTTTTAATTTGTTTATATAGAAAAAGTTTAAACGTCGCAATTTCTTTTATTACTTCTAAAAATTATATTGTTATAGAGGTAATTTATATCAACGCGTATAAACCACAGGTTTTGACTAGCGTAAGACAGGAAAAAATATGACATCATACAGTTATGATAACAAAAGTTTGCTAAAAGATTCAAAAAGATATTTTCCAGTAATGGGAGAAATTCATTATTCACGTTATCCTGAGCAGTATTGGAAAGAAGCACTTTTAAAAATGAAAGCCGGCGGTGTAGACATTATAAGTTCGTACACAATTTGGATTCATCATGAAGAAATTGAAAATGAGTGGGATTTTTCCGGTTGCAGAAATTTAAGAAAATTTTTGGAACTTGTGCAGGAATGTAATCTTAAAATGATGCTGAGAATTGGTCCATGGGTTCACGCAGAGGTTCGTAACGGTGGATTTCCTGACTGGCTTTTAAAAAAATGTCCTAAGGCAAGAACTAATGATGAATCTTATTTTGCTGAAGTCAGAAAATTTTATTCAGAAATTTATGAGCAATCAAAGGGATTTTTCTTAAAAGACGGAGGTCCTGTTATTGGCGTTCAAATTGAAAATGAATTTGGACATTGTGGCGGACTTTGCGGCGAAGAAGGTGAATTCCATATGAAAAAGCTTTTGTCAATGGCAAAAGAAATTGGTTTCGATGTGCCTCTTTACACTGCAACTGGCTGGGGCGGTGCTGTTACTGCGGGAATGCTTCCTGTTATGGGCGGTTACTGCGATGCTCCCTGGGATCCTCGTCCTACAGAAATTGAGCCGAGCGGAAACTTTTTGTTCACTTATGAAAGAAATGATCACGCGATTGGAAGTGATTTTGGACTTGGAGAGGGAATTACCTTTGATATGACAAAATTTCCTTATCTTACAGCCGAACTTGGCGGCGGACTTCAGGTTACATATAAAAGGCGTCCTGTTGCTAAGGGAAAGGATATTGGAGCTATGAGTCTTGCAAAGCTTGGAAGCGGTTGTAATCTACTGGGATACTATATGTATCATGGTGGCTGCAATCCTGAAGGAAGGCTTACAAGTCTTGAAGAAAATATTGCATCCGGTTCAATAAATGATTTAAGCGTAAAAAATTATGATTTTCGCGCTCCGCTTGGTGAATACGGACAAAAAAATTCAAGTTATGATGAAATAAAGCTTTATTCACTTTTTGTTCACGATTTTGGCGAAAGTCTTTGCGAAACAGATACTGTTATTCCGGAAGAAAATCCTAAAAAGCCAGAAGACTGCGTTACACTAAGAAAAAGTTTTAGGTTAAACAAAGAAAAAAGCGGATACGTTTTTGTAAATAATTATCAGCGCCGCCAAAAAATGTCGGAGCATAAGAATGTGATTCTGGTAGAAAATTTTGATGCAGTTGATATTCTGGACGAAGATTTTTACTTTTTGCCAATAAATATGAAACTTTCTTCATCAGTTTTAAGTTCAGCACTTGCAACACCGCTTTGCCGGCTTGATGAAAAAACTTTTGTGTTTTACAGCGCGGCTCGTCCTGCTGGAAAAAATCTTCTTTTGTCATCAAAGGTTGAAAATGTAAAAAACGCTGATAAAACTTACTACAAATTCAGCAGTTTGCAAGGGGACGAAACAATTGTAAGTTTAAGCCGCGAAGATGCTCTTTGTGCGTATAAAATTTTTGACGGCAGCAAAAAAGCACATCTTGCAATTTCTGATGCAACAATTTATCAAAGCGAAAAGACAGGCGAAATTTTTGTTTCAAGTACAAGTTCCGCTTTTATAAAAGTTTTTCCTGATTTTGACAGTGTTCCTTGTGGTCTTGATTTTGCTGGCGAAGAAAATGGATTTTTTGTTTACAAGGTTGATTTTGCTGGATTTTCGGGCGGAAAACTGAATGTAAAAGAAATTTCTAAAACTGAAAAAACTTTAACTTACGAACTTGAAATTTCAAATATTCCACAAAATTCAAGCGATGTTTTTATGGATATTTCTTATCTTGGAAATACTGCACGACTTTACCAGAACGGCTCTCTTGCAGACGATCAGATTTTTTGCGGAGAAGACTACAAGTGGCAGATTGGCTTAAAAAAATTTGGCTTTGGAAATTTAAAATTTGTTATTGAAATTGATGCCCTGTTTGCTGAGCAAAAGAATAATACTTTTATTGAAAACTGGCCAGATTTTGGAACTGAGAAAAAACTTTGTGTCCTAAAAAGTGTGGTTTTAAATCAGGAACAGACTTTAAAACTGACTTTCTAAAATTATTTGCCTCCTAATAAATCCGTGGGTAAAATGAATTGTTTTGCTCACGGATTTTTTTGTGATTAAGCTAAGTTAAAAAAATTTATTTTTCTGCAAGAATCAGCATTGTGTCTGCATTTTGATTGTAAGGGCGTAAATCCCAGCCGCCAAAAATTTCTGCGGATTTAAAGCCAATTTTTAATAGTTCATCTCTTAAATCTGCTGCGGAATAAAGTCTTTGAATAAAAGTATGCTCCATTCGGCTTCCGTCTTTGCTGATTAAAATCCACTTTGATCTGAGTCCTTCCCACGCGCCTTCTACAGAAAAATCAGTAAGAACAGTTTTTCCTTCTCTTTCAAACCATTCGCCTTCTGTAAAAAATTTTACGGCAGTTTCGCGGCTTATACATTCCAGAATAAATTTTCCGCCGTTTTTTAATGAACTATAAACGCTTTTTAAGATTTGAAAATCTTCTTCAATACTGTCGCAGTAGCCAAATGAATTATAAACATTTATTGCACAGTCAAATTTTGTTTTCGTGCGGAAAGTCCGCATATCGGCGTTAATTAGTGTTAGAGAAGTTTTTTCGTCATTTGCACTTTCTTTTGCTGCATCTAAAAATGGCTGCGTAATATCAACGCCGGTAACATCGAGATTTAAAAGTGCAAGTTCTACGCTGATTCTTCCAGGACCACAGCATACGTCAAGAATTTTTTGGCTGTCGCTGAGTGAAGCAATTTTTTTTATGCTTTTTGCAATTCCATTTGCCTGAGCCCAATGCTGCGAGTCAAACATAATGGGCGCATAGTTTAACCAGAAATTTTCGTTTTCAAACCATTCAGTCTTTTTCATAACAAGAAGATTAGCACAAATTTGTTTTTTGTTTAGTGGATTTTCTGCTGATTTTTTTCGATAGGAAAATTTTTTTTGAGAAGAAGAAAAGTTTCTTATCGGAAAAAAAGTTTAGCCCGTGCGTGGAAGCCCGAAGTTCCCGCGCAAAGCGCGGGAATGAGCGGTTAGCGAAGGCTGGAAGGCCGGCCGCAAGAAGAAATGTGTGCTTCTAAAAAAAATTTAAAATTTACGTATTCAAAAATTATCTAAGTTTAAGTATACTAGACTTATGTTGGAGAAGGGTATTAAAGTTTTGGATCTTCTCGATTTGGATCTTACGGGACAGAATGATCTTTGCATTAAGTGCATTGCCGGAAGAAGAGGTCTTTCGCGTGAACTTAAAGTGCCTGACATTAACCGTCCTGGTCTTGCACTTTCGGGATTTTTTGATTCTTTTGCGTTTGAGAGGGTGCAGCTTTTTGGACGCGGAGAAGTTGCTTACATAAACAAAATTTGCCAGGAAAATAATTTTTCCAATATCGATAAGATGCTTTCTTACAATATTCCGTGCGTGGTTTTTACGCGGGCAATGGTTCCAAATGATTATTTTCTTTCTGCTGCTGAAAATGCCGGCTGTCCTGTTTTGCAGACGAGTCTTGAATCTACTGAATTTTCTACAAGACTTTTGCGTGTTCTTTCAAATCTTTTTGCAAAGAAAAAAACAATTCACGGAGTTTTGGTTGAAGTTTACGGAACTGGAATTCTTTTGATTGGAGACAGCGGAGTTGGAAAAAGCGAAACGGCTCTGGAACTTGTGGAAAGAGGACACAGGCTTGTTGCTGATGATATTGTTGAAATGCGCTGCTGCAACGGAAATTCGATTATGGGACAGGGCGCTAACAAGCTTATAAGTCATCATATGGAAATTCGCGGACTTGGAATTATAAATATTGCTCAGCTTTATGGAGTTGGTGCAATCCGCGAGCAGAAGGAAGTTCAGATTGTTGCAAAGCTTGAAGCCTGGGATCAGAATAAGGTTTATGACAGGCTTGGAACTGAGTCTAAGTTTGCTGATATTCTTGGAGTAAGACTTCCGCTTTTGGAAATTCCTGTGAAACCTGGTCGAAACTTGCCTATTATTATTGAAGCGGCGGCGATGAATGCGCGTTTAAAATCTATGGGTTACAATTCTGCACAGGAATTTAATCAGAATGTGCTTAAGTGGATTGAAACGGGTGAGGCTAAAAACGCGTATTACAGTCCGGAAGATTCTTATTAAGGTTCAAAAATTGATTTTGATTTTCAAAAAGAAAATTAAAGATAAATATTGAAATTTTTTTTCATTTATTTTTTTAGGAGAGATTGTTGTGGTTGAAAAAATTTTAACGGTAAGAAACAGAGCGGGAATTCACGCCCGTCCAGCAGCTTTGATTGCTCAAACAGCAAATAAATTTGCATGCGAAGTTACTTTGGAGCGGGATACAACTGTTGTAAACGCAAAGTCCATTATGGGTGTTATTACTATGGCGGCGTCTTACAATACAACTTTGGTTCTTAAATGTGAGGGCGCGGATGAAAAACAGGCTGCGCAAACAATCGAAAATCTTTTTGAATCAAAATTTGAAGAAGAATAAAAGATAAAGGGCATTTCTAAAAGTTGAAATTTTTAGGGGTTCCCTTAAAAAGTCTTTTTTTAGAAGAAAAAGTTTTTTGTTAACTTTTTTGATTTAAAAAAAATGCGCTTTTCTGCGTAATTATTATGGTAAAAAAAATGACAGAAATTACTCCACGCCAAAAAGAAATTTTGGATTTTATAATTGATTTTATTGATGAAAATCTTTATCCGCCGACTGTACGCGAAATTGCAAGTCATTTTAATGTTGCTATAAAAGCGGCTCAGGATCATCTTGCAGCATTAAAGAAAAAAGGTTACATAACTGTTGACGCAAAACATTCAAGATCCATTTCTGTTGTGCGCGATACAACTATTTATCCGTTTTCTCCGTTTGTTAAGAAAATTCCCTGCCTCGCAAAAAATTTAAATTCTGACGAGAGCCTTCTTTCATCACAGAATATTGAGGGAAACATTGTTTTTTCTGAACCACTGATTCAAAAAGATAAAAATTATTTTTATTTCTGTTTAAATGATTTTAAGTCAGTTTTGGCACAGTGCCTTGATGATGAAAATTTTTCGCTTGATGAACTTGCAAAAAAGAATGTTGTGGTGTTAAAAGACGGAAGTCTTTTTGCGGGAAAAATTATTTCTTTTGAAAATGGCGAAAATTCACTTAGGGTTTTAAGTCTTGAAGAAAATGAATTTGAATGTAAAAAATCACAGATTGTTGGAATTGCGGATTTTGTTCTGACTAAAAACGCTTAGGAAAAATTTATGGCGGATCCGGAAATTTATCTTTTTACAGGCCCTGAAATTGGTGAAAAAAATGATGCGATTGCAAATATTTGTAATGCTGCAAAAAAAAGAAATGGTCAGCTCGATGAATACAAATATTTTTCTGCGGATGTTCGCGTTGCTGACGTTGTAAGTCAGTTGCAAAACGGCTCTCTTTTTTCACCGGCACTTTTTATTGTTTTAAGAAATGCTGAATCTATAAAACTTAAGGGCGATATTGATTTAATTTCTTCGTGGGTAAAAAGTAAGGAAGCTTCTTCTGGTGTAAATACCTTTATTCTTGTTTCTGACGAAAATTCTGTTGATAAAAAACTTGAGAATTTAATTCCATCAAATCACAAAAAAATTTTCTGGGGAATGACGGAAGAAAGAAAAACGCAGTGGCTTTCAGGTTTTTTTAGGAAAAATGGATTTTCTATAGAAAAAGATGCTGTTGACTTGATTCTTGAAATGGTTGAAAACAATACTGAAAATTTGCGCACGGAATGTTCGAGATTTTTTTATGTTTTTGACAAAAATCACGCAATAAACTGCAATGATGTTGAAAAAATTCTTTCGCACAACCGCGAAGAAAATGCTTTTACACTTTTTGATTCAATGTGTGATAC
>CAVCIJ010000291.1:0-20888 GCA_963601995.1 bacterium
AGATAAAACGTAGGAAATGAATGCTGCAAGAAAATCATCTTTTACCAGTGGATTGCTTTTTGAATCAAATTCTTTTTTTTGAATCTTAAAAAGATTTTCTGTTTTTAAAAATTTTTCAAGTTCATCTTCAAGCAGAGGATTTATTTCAAGAATTTTTTTGCCGGAATTTTTATCTGAACTAAAAAAGATTAAAAGCCGCTGACTTAAATTTTCTAATTTTTCGATTACAAATCTTGAAGAAAAATCTTCGTCGCCTTCAAAAAATTTTTCTAATTTTTCATAAGTGCATTCCGGAATAAATTTTATTGCGGAAAGAAATTTTTTATCTTCTTCGGAAAGCAGTGCAATTATATTTTTTTTGTTTTCGTCTTTGCGCAAAAATGCAGAAAGTCTTTCGATTAAATTTGTTTTATTGTATGGAGTTGAAACTTTTCCCAAATAAATATGAACTAGATCAAAAAACTGATTGTCGGGCAGAATATTCAGGCACTGCCGCCATTTTATGATTTTTTGAGTTTTTAAATTTGAATCCATATTTTAAAAATTCTCCAGCGCACAATTTTCGTCAAGTTTGCCAAGACTTTCTTCGTTAGTATAGCGCAAAATTCTGTAAGAATATCCTTGTTCTGCAAGAAATTTCTGCCGGTTTGAACCAAATTCTTCTTCGACAGTGTTGCGCGTAATCAGCGTGAAAAACTTTGATGCTCTTTCTTTTGGTCTTAAAATTCTTCCTAAACGCTGGGCTTCTTCCTGGCGGCTTCCAAAAGTCCCGCTTACCTGAATTGCCATGCTTGCGTCCGGCAAATCAATTGCAAAATTTGCAACCTTGCTTACCACAAGAACATTTATTTTTCCTTTCTTAAAATCTGAATAAATTTTATCACGTTCAAGATTTGGAGTTTTTCCAGTGATGATTGGTGCATTCAGAATTTTTGAAAGTTCTTCAAGTTGAGAAAGATACTGCCCGATTACAAGAATTTTATCTTCGGAAAATTTTTTTACAAGTGCTTTTGTAATTTCAATTTTTTTTGGATTTTCGCTCGCTATCCTGTGCTTTGAACGTTGCTCAGCAACTGCATATTCAAGTTCTTTTTCTTCCGGCAAATCAAGTCTGATTTCAACGCATTGAGCATTTGCAATCCATTTTGCTTTTTCAAGTTCTTTCCATGGGACATCATAGCGTTTTGGGCCAACCAAAGAAAATACCTGATCCTCACAGTGATCTTCGCGAACTAAAGTTGCGGTAAGTCCAACGCGGCGAACGGCTTGCAATTCTGCAGCAACTCTAAAAACTGGGGCAGGCAGAGTATGAACTTCGTCGTAAATAATAAGTCCCCAGTTATTCTGACGGAATAAATTGAAGTGCGGATAAGGACCGTCTTTTTCTGGCCGCCAGGTTAAAATCTGATAAGTTGCTACAGTAACGCTTTTAATTACTTTTTTTTCGCCAGTATATTCTGCAATTTGCTCTGGACTTAAATCAGTTTTGTCTAAAAGCTCGTCAATCCACTGATGAACTGCAGAAATATTTGTTGTAACAATCAGTGTATTTGTTTTTAGCATTGTCATAATCAGCATGCCAACAATAGTTTTTCCGGCGCCGCAGGGAAGCACAATTGTTCCAAAACCAGTTCCCGGATCCTTGTTTCCTACAAGAGCTTCTGCGGCTTTTTTTTGATAATCGCGTATTTCAAATTCTTTTCCAGATAAAGTGACTTTTTTTAAATTTATTTCAAGTGGTGCTCCGTCTGCAAGCGGCACATCATCTTTTACAGGCCAGCCAAATTTTAAAAGCTGCTGCTTTATAAATCCGCGATCTGTAAGTTGAATCATAAAGCAGAATTTTTTTTCATTTTCGCTAAGCTGAATTTGAGATAAATTTTCTTTTGAAATTGAATTTTCTGAATATTCGCACGGAACTAGACTTTTTTTTAGCGACGGATTCACTGAAATTTCTTTAAAAACATAAGGCGAATTTGAAACCAAGTACAAGTACTCGCAGCATTTTTTTTCATCATCAGAATTTAAAACCGGACCTGGAACAAGCCTTAATTTTCCGAATCGGGAAGAAATTTCCTGTATCCATACAACAACTGATTCTGGAACTTCATAACGCGCAAATTCATTTAAAACTGAAACTGCCTGCTCACTTGTAAAACCGGCACTTGCTGCATTCCAAAGAGAAAGTGGCGTAAGCTGATAAGTATGAAGGTGTTCAGGAGACTTTACAAGTTCTGCAAAAGGAATAAGAGCGTTTCTGCATTCTTCGGCACGCGGTGCATGAACATCAAGCAAAAGCGTTCTGTCAGATTGTATTATTAAAGGATTTTCAAAAATTGGCATTTTTTTTCTTTTAATCAGTAATTGAGAATTCGGTAAGATTTCCCACAGTTTTTAATTCTTCAATCAAAGCAGAAAAATCATTTTCGCGCGGAGCTTTTACTGAATATTTTAAGATGATTTGCTTTGAACAGAGAACCCGGCTCATATCCATATCAACAATAATAAATTTGTGCTTTTTAATAACTTCCTTGAGCTCATTCATATCAAGATTTTCGCTCTCGAAGCAAAGATGAAGATTTTTCATATTTCCGGCAGGAAACAGTTTGCCTTCAAGTTTTTCGAGTGCAACTAAAAGAATCAAAATCACAAAAAGAACAAATATACTTTCGATATAGAGTCCGCCACCAATTGCAAGACCAAGTGACGCTGTAGTCCAAATTATTGCTGCGGAAGTAAGGCCTTTAATATTCAGTCCCTGCTTCATAATTGCGCCACCGCCTAAAAATCCAATTCCACTTATAACGCCGGCTGCAATTCTCGCAGAATCTCCTCCAGAAGAAATTTTGCACAAACGTGGATCTGCCATATAATATGAAAGAATTCCAAGTAGTGTTGAAGATACGCTGATTAAAATTAAAGTGCGCATTCCAACAACCTGATTGTGCCGTTTTCGCTCAAGACCGAGTACAAATCCGCACATAATGCTGAGAAAAATCTTTATGAGATTTTCGATTAAAAATGTCAGATTAAACTGAAAATTCATATTTTTTTAAGAAATTTATTTTTTATGCTGTCAAATGGTGATGAGGAAAATTTTGCGCCCATACTAATCCACTGCATTGATTTTTTTGCGGAAAGTTTGTTTTTTTGCGCATAAAGTCCATCTAAGTAAGAAGAAAGCCATTCGGCTTCCTGACTCTGAGTTAAGAATTTATCTGTTTTGCACTCGCCGCGCACTAAAAGAATATTTGTAAAAACTGAATCTCCGTACGTTGCAGCAATATTTTCTGCGAAAGACGAAAATGCACTTGCTGCCGCCGCAACTAAAGGCGATGCAATTGCAACGGAACCGTTTCTAAGAGATGGAAGGTGCGCGGCATCTGATACGCACGGGCATTCTTTGAGTATAAAAATGAGTGTAAAAGGATTTTCTGAATATTTTTTTTCAAAGCGATTTAAAACTTCCAAAGCAAGATTTTGGAAAGAAAGAATCATTTCATCGCAGCAACGCGAAACTTCTTCGGCATCCATTTTTTGTGCGCTTGAAGCAAAATATTCTTCGTCAAAATATAAAACAGCTTCATCAAGACTTTGAAAGGCATTTTCTGTTTGCAAAATAAGTGAGCGTGTGGAAAGTGACGATGCTTTGTTCCATTCAAATGTACAGATTCCACTTTTTGCTTCCACAGTTTTTGATTCGTTGTAGGCTTCCATCTGACTTCGCCGTTCTGCAATAGTTTTTTTTGCTTCATCAGTTTCTGTTTCTTTTCCGCCGGCAGCAACCTTTCTTCCGCTTTTTGAAAGTGAGTCACAGAATGCGGAACATTCCGGCATATCTTTTCCGGCTACAAGAATTGTTTTTTTCATAGCAAATAATTATACCATATAAGACTTACTTTGCAAATAATGACCAAACTGATATAATTCAGGATATGAAAATTTGGCTAAAGTATTTAATTGGAATCGCACTGGGAATTCTTTCAACTTTAATAATTCCTGTTGACAGCAGTCTGGGCCAGTCAGTTATAAATTTTGTTGCCGACCTTGTGGTAAGATTCGGGCGTTATATTATAATTCCGGTGATGTTTTTTTCAGTTGCAACATCAATTTACAAATTGCGCAACGAAAATCAGCTTTTAAAAACTTCAATCTGGACATTTTCTACAATCATAATTTCAAGTTTGATTTTAACTGCAATCGGACTTGTTTCTGCATTGATTATAAAACTTCCAAGAATTCCAATCAGCGTTGAAAAAATAAACGAAGTTCCGCAGTTTAACTGGCAGACTTTGCTTACAAAACTTTTTCCTTATTCAGCAACAGAAACTCTTCTTGACGGGTCTTATCTTCTTCCGTGCTTTATTTTTGCGGGGCTTATTGGTGGTGCGGCTGTAAGTTACAGAAATTCTTCAAAACCTGCAATTACGCTTTTTGAGTCGCTTAGTGAAATTTGCTACACAGTTCTTGCTTTTATTATTGATGTTCTTTCTGTTGGAATGGTTGCAATTATGGCAAGATGGACAATGAATTTTACTCACATTCTTTCACTCAAAGTTTACAATTATCTTATTCTTATGCTTTTTGTTGATTTTGTTTTGATTACATTTGTTCTTTATCCGATTATTTTAAGAACTCTTTGTCACGATCATCATCCTTACAAAGTAATTTATTCAAGCATTGCACCTTTGATGGTTTCTCTTTTTAGCGGAGACACAAATCTTGCTCTTGGACTTAATATGCATCACGGAAAAGAAAATCTTGGAATCCGCAGAAGAATAAATTCTGTTTCATTTCCATTGTTTTCTGTTTTTGGAAGAGGCGGCGCGGCTTTAGTGCAGACAATCTGCTTTGTTTTAATTATGCGTTCTTATTCGTATCTTGAAATTACAATTTTGGATGCACTTTGGATTGGGGGAATTTCTTTTGTTCTTTCGTTTGCGCTTGCTGAGATTCCAAGTGCTGGTCCATTTTTTGCACTTACAATAATGTGCTCTTTGTACGGAAGAGGTTTTGAAACAGGCTATCTCTTACTTAGAGAAGTTGCACCAATTGTGTGTGCATTTGCGGCGGCAATAGACTGCATTACATCAATCGCAGGAACTTATATAGTTGCTGTAAAAACTAAGATGATTGAGCCTGTTCAGGATATAAGAAAATTTGTATAAAATTTTTTTTCAGTCTTTGAAATTGCAAAATTTTCAAAATAAAAAATGTCGCGTTTGTAGAAAAAAAATCTTGTAATAAAACTTCAATCTGTGAGAAAACGCATTTTCTTCGTTAATTCACAGATTTTTTTTGTGTTTCTAAAGAATAGAATTTTTTGAGTATCATTTATTAGGAATTTGAATCTGAAATTTGTTCTGGAGAAATTTCGATTTCCAAATCGCTTAAAGGAAAACTTACGCAGCTGTGAATATAGCCGCACTCTTTGTCTGAGAAACGTCTTCCATCATTTTGCGGCGGAACAAAAACTTCTCCGCTTAAAAGTTTTGCTCTGCACCAGCCACATTCTCCGCTCCGGCAGTGACTTTGACTTTTTATTTTTGCACGTTCTAAGGAAACTAAAATGCTTTCTTCAGACTTTGCTTCAATTACTTTTGTTTTATTTCCCTGTTTTACAGTGATTTTGAAAATTTTGTCTTTTGCATTTTTTTGGAATCCCTGAATTGAAGAAACATTTTTTATTGTTCCTGAAATTTCTTTTCGAATTTTTCTTCGTGGAAGGTTCAGTTTTAAAAGTTCTTTGTCTGTAAAATCGTACATTGCCTTTGGTCCGCAAACAAAGATTGAAAAATCATCAGTACCTGCATATTTTTTTATTAAGTCTGCGGTAATAAAGCCTTTTTCAAAGTTTTCTGAATTTTCAGCAAAATCTGAATCAGAAAGAATGTACACAACCTTTACCTTGCCTGTAGATTTTGCAATTTCGTTCAATTCGTCATAAAAAAGAATACTTTTTTTGTTTCGGCTTCCAAATAAAATTGTAAGATTAAAGTCTTCAATTCCGTCACGAACAGCATAAGCCATCGACAAAAAAGGTGTAATTCCGCTTCCGCCCGCAAGTGCAAGTACATTTTTTCCGTCGCGCATTTTTTCGTAATAAAACTGACCTTGAGGTGAAGATGCCGTAATTTTTGTGCCAGGTTTCCAGTTTTCTAAAAAATAATTTGCTGCAAAACCGTCAGCATTTTGAGGAATTTTTTTGATTGTGATTGCAAGTTTTCCCTCAAGAGCAAGTTTTGGTGAAGAACAGATTGAATACGGTCGCGAAATGTATTCGCCGTCAATTTCTGAATTTACGCAAATGTATTGACCGGCGCGAAAGTATGGTAAAGGATTTTTATTTTCATCTTCAAGAATAAAAGTTTTTGACTGGGCATCTTTATGATCAATGATTTTTGAAACTTGAAGATTTAAAAAATCTGGGTGAAGAGACTTTGCATTTTCATTGATTTTAAAAGTTCCGCAAATTTCTTTAGACTTTGCTTTTTGAATTTTTCTTTCACGTTCTTTTGCCATATTTTTGAATTTAAGCATATCTAAAAGTCCAAAAAGACCAACTTTTACTTTTAAAGCCATTTATTTTTCTCCATCCTTTAGTGCAATTTTTGCAATCGTCTGGCCGGCAATGTATGTCATATTGTAACCGTCTCCACGCGGACCTGAAGCACCGATTGGAAACAAACCCTTTAATTTGTAATTTTGATAATCGCTTTTTAACATCATCATTCGTGCCATCATTCCATCCCAATCTTTTGCTTCGTAGCCGTAAACGCTTCCTTCGGGAACATTCAGGTAACGTGCAAAAGTCCACGGGCTTGCAACAGACATTTCTTCTATATGATTTGAAATATCGATTCCAGTTTTTTCATGCAGACTTTTTACAAATTTCGCGGCAAATTTGTTTTTGAAAAGAACATAATTTTCCTGCGAAAGATCTTCCCATTCTTTTGGAGAAGCAAAACTTGTAAACGAAACAATGCACGTTCCTTCAGGCGATGCTTTTGGATTTGCAATGTTGTAGCACAAGAAAATTGAAAAATCATTTTTATTAAAGCCGCGCATAATGTTTTTGTATTCTTTTGAAGAATTTGCACTTTTCATCAAAAAAATGCTGTAGTCTTTTATACCTAAATTTTCTGCAGATTCATCAAGGCAAAAATATGCTGTAATCATTCTTCCGCCAAAATTTTGTTTTCGGGCTGTACTAAGTTTTTTTTCACGCTCTGGAACAAGATTTTTATCAATCATTTTTCCATAAATAATTTCAGGATTTATGTTTGCAAGAACGCAGTCACATTCAAAAATTCCGCAGTTTGTCTGTACTGCGCAAATTTTATTGTCCTTAAAAAGAAATTTTTGAGCCCTGCAGTTAAAATAAATTTCGCCTCCAAGTTCACGAAAATGCTCAGTCATTTTTACAGAAATTTCGTGTGAAGTGTGCTGCGGAATACATGCACCTCTTTCAATATATTTTTGAACCATAGCCGCGTAATGTATAAAAGGAAGATGCTTTGCGTCCACACCAAGATACGGCCAGTAAACGCTCATAATATCACGGCATTTTTTAGGAAGACCAATCGCCTTAAAAACTTTTTCTGTAGAATAAGCACCAGTTCTAAGCATATTCGGAAATTTTTCCATCAAAACTTTACCGCTTGCCTTTCCGTGAGAAGCCGAAACAAAATGAATTCCATCTATGATTTCATTAAAAAGTTCAAAAAGTTTAAGCATTTTTTTGCGGCTGCCAGGAACATAAGTTTCCATTTTATCAATAAAATTTTGAGTTCCGCAAGGCATAGTGACGTCCATTGGCGAACCATCAGAATATTTTGAAATCGCGCGAAAACAATCTTTTACATTTGCCCATTCAACATTCACGCCATATTCTTCAAAAAGTTTTCGTGTGCTGCCAGGATTTTCCGCCGGTCCAAAATCGCAGAGTTCGTGAAGTGAAGGTTCAATTTCAAATCTTCCGCGTCTAAAACTCGTAGCACAACCGCCAGGTAAATTGTGCTGTTCAATAAGCAAAACCTTTTTTCCCTTTAGCACCATTTGTAACGCTGCCGAAAGTCCGGCATTTCCAGTGCCAACTACAATAACATCATATTTTGTCATAAAGGCATTATATAATATTTTTTTTTATTGGATAGATTTTTTTTATTTTTTTTGGAGCAGGTTCCACTTCTTAGACCGGCTATTCGCGGTTTCGTACGCACTTCGTGCTATCTTCATTCTTCTGCTACGCTCCAGAACGCACCTTCGGTGCGCCGCTACTATCCGGGCTAGGATTTTTTTTCAATAAAGAATTCACTTCTAGCGGGGAAAAGCCGCAGCCTTCGGCTGCTTCCCGAATTTTCTTCGAAAACTCGTAGAATTGTTTTGTTAAACAAGGAATTTTTGCGGAATAAGGAATTTTGTCAGTATCAGCCGCAAACTTGCTGTCTTCTTGATAAGCGTTTATTTTCTTAACGTCCAATGTATAACTAAGAAAGCCTAGCCCCGATTGTAGCGGCGCGCAGCGTTCAAAATCGCAGATTTTGAATGAAATCGCGCAAAGCGGGATTTCTAAAGAAATTCGGCACGTGGGACGTGGCGCTCTTGAGTAAAAAAAATTCGCTCCAAAAGGGTTTAAATCACTTAAAATTTTTTTTAGGACCACTCTTCCTGCTTGACTGAAAATATTTTTTCAACAAGAATTAAAACTATGGAAAACAATCTTCAGGTAAACAGAGCAATCAGTTTAACAAACTCTCTTATTTCGCTTCTTAACGATGCAGAAAGCAATCTTTCTAGTGCACGTAACTGGGGATTTTTAGATATTCTTGGTGGTGGACTTCTTACTGATTTAATAAAGCATTCAAAACTTAACAAGGCAAGCCAAAGTATGCAGGAAGTAAATTATCTTATGCAGGAACTTCAACATGCGCTTGGTTCAATTCAAATTCCGCAGGATTACTCAATGAATGTAGGTGGATTTGAAACCTTTGCTGATTTTGTCTTTGACGGTGCAATTGTAGATATTTATATGACGTCAAAAATAATGAGCAGTTTAAACGAAGTTAAAGAATTAAAAGCAAGGCTTTTTGAGTTAAAAAGACGTCTCGAACGGATATAGAAAAATTTTATTCATAAAAAAATGGACTGTTCCAAAACTTAGCACAATAAATGCTTGTTGGACAGTCCATTTTTTTTACAAAAAATCTTTTAAAACTCAGTTTTTAAACATTCCAGGTTTGGCTAAAACTTTTGCAAGATTTGGTCGTTTTACTAAATCGCCTTTAAGTCCTTCTTCTCTTGCCTTGTTTACATAATCCGGGCTTTGGAAAGAATACTTAAAGTTTGTATGAACGTCGTAAGTTCCCTTCATTAACGCATAAGCGTCTTCTGTCATAACAAGCTCTTCGTCAGTAGGAATAACAAAAATCTTTGTTTTTGAATCGTCTGCGTGAATGAAAGTTTCGGCATTTCCTGTAAAACTCCATTCATTGCGCTGCTGGTCAATTTTAATTCCGTAGCTTTCTAGTCCGGAGCAGGCTTTTCCGCGTGTAATTGGACCTCTTTCGCCAACACCTGCTGTCCAAATAATTGCATCAACGTGACCAAGTTCCGCCATATACTGACCAATGTATTTTTTAATACGTAAAGCTTCCATTTCTATAGAAAGCTGGCAGAGTTTGTCGCCCTTTGCAGCTTCAATTTCAATGTCGCGTCTGTCAGAAAACCGCCCTGTAATTCCAAGGCATCCGCATTTTTTGTTCAAAGCCTTGTCCATTTCATCAGCACTCATTCCTGTTTTTCTCATAATATAGAATGGAAGTGCCGGATCCAAATCGCCGCTTCTAGTTCCCATTACAAGTCCTTCAAGTGGAGTCAATCCCATTGAAGTGTCGTAGCAAACTCCATTTTTAACAGCGCACATACTTGAGCCGTTTCCAATGTGGCAGATAATTAAATTTGTGTCTTTAGGCTCTTTTCCAAGAAGAACTGCAGCACGTTTTGCAGTGTACAAAAATGAAGTTCCGTGAAAGCCGTAGCGGCGGGCAGCATATTTTTCGTACCATTCGCGTGGAATTGCATATTGGAAAGTTTCTTCAGGCATTGTCTGATGCCAGGCAGTGTCCATAATTGCAGCGTGCGGAATATTCGGCATAACTTTTTGTGCTGCCTCGATTCCCATAATATTTGCCGGCATATGAAGAGGTCCTAAATCAATAACTTCTCGGAATCCGTTCAAAACTTCCGGTGTAATTAAAACTGACTTAGTAAATTTTTCGCCACCGTGCAAAACTCTGTGACCAACAGCACCAATTTCGTCCATTGCTTTTATAACGCCAACTTTTGGATCAGTGATTTCTTTAATAATCAGTTCAATGGCTTCTTTGTGAGTAGGGCAGGGTGATTCTATTACTGTTTTTTCGCCTTTTGCCTTGTGTGTAATTACAGAACCGTCAATTCCGATTCGCTCAACAACGCCGTTTGCCATAACGAGTTTGTTATCCCAGTCATAAACCTGATACTTTGCAGAAGAAGAACCGCAGTTCAAAGTTAAAATTACCATATTATTTTCCTCGATATAAAAAAATGCAAAAAAAGTTCCATAAGTATATTCACATTTCAATCGATTTTCAATTAGTGTATATTTGCTTTTCAAAATGCAGGGCGTGCCATCGAAATTACTTTGGGCGTTGGGCGCAAAACTTACGTTTTGCTTCGTGAGTTTGCATTAATGCAAACTCACGACGGCGGGCTATCCGCACTTCGCCGTCTTACGCGGCTCATTCCTTTGCATTCGCTACGGAACTGCTTCGCAGGTGCTACTATCCCTAACGCATAAGTAGTCATTTATTAAAACAAATATACAAAAAAAATGCAGAAAGCACATAAAGCACTTTCTGCCTGTCATCATAAACCTGTTAGTTTTCAGAGGCTTTTCTCAAGAGTTTTTGTATACCAAGTAACGTTATTTTGCAGAACACGCCACACGAAAGCCAACAAAACTAAAACGACGGTTTGGTATATAACCGGTTCCACTATCAAGAATAAGAAAGTCGGCAGGATCCTGCCAGCTGCTACCATTAAATGAACGCTTTTCGTAACCAGGCGAATCAGGACCTGTAGGGTCAGTTACATCGTCTGTATCTATTTCTTTTCTCTTTCTGTCATAACACCACTCATCTACGTTACCAGTCATATCGTAAAGTCCTAAACGATTTGGTCTCTTTCTTCCTACTTCATGTGTTCCTTTGCCATCAGGTGTTGTAGTTACATCATCACTTTCTGTTGTACCAGTTTTGTTGTTGTAACAGTACCATCCTATATCATCAATTCCGCAGTCTTGATCATCCATACCAGGATCAACATCAACTGCGTAGTCTGTTCCGCTGTAGGCAAATCTCCAGTCTGCTTTTCTCGGGTCACCACCACGAGCAGCGTATTCCCATTCAGCTAAAGTTGGCAGACGGTAGCCGTTTTTGGTCATATCCAAAGTTACATCTGCTTCTGTAATATGATTTTCTTCAACTTTTGTTACTGTAATTGTATAAGCAGGCTCTAAGCCTTCCTTTATGCTTCTTGCATTACAGTAATAAACTGCATCGTACCAGGTTACGTTTTCTACAGGGCGTCTTTCCTGTGTTTCGCCTAAAGAAGCAATATCAAGGGCATATTCTGTACTGCCGGCTTTGCATAACGAAGGTTCTGCATCGAGTGTGCATTCTGTTCCGTCTGCATTCACTTTTTGATTTTGCATTACATCTTTGTAGTCTGCCTGAGTTACTTCATACTTACAAATATAAAAGTCGCTTAAAGTTACTGTACGATCCTAGATGAATACATCTCCGGACTGAGCTTTGTATTCAGTCCCTTTTACTGTACCACCAGTAATTTTTACCATGTTCTGAAGAATTGATTTTTCCATTTTTTCCCCTTCATTTGAAAAATTTTCAATAAAAAATAAAACAACTGCACTAGTTTTGCGAAGTTTTGTCTTATTTTTTTCCAAACAGACCGCCAAAGGCCTTTTTTAAGGTGTCTTTTGTGCTGCTGATAGTCTTTTTTACTTCATCATTTTCTTTTATTTTGTTTGCAACGTTTCCTAGCATTGAGCCTATGCCATTAGAAAGATTTTTTGCAACTATAGCAGCAGTTCCAGTTTTGATTTTAACTGTACCTTTGCCAAAGTCTTTTTCTGCGTATTCTTTAAGTTTTTTTTAAACTTCAGATGAAATTTCTGTTTCGCCTTCAATGCAAACAGTTTTTAATGACTTACAGCCTTTAAATGGATCACCAGCAATTTCTGTAATGGTAGAAGGAATTATAAAAGTTTCCAATGCTTTACAATCTTCTACTACTGATTTTTCCAGTTTTGTTACGCTGCTTGAAATTGAAAGGGTTTTTAATGATTTACATTCATTGAAAGCATACTGTCCAATTTCAGTTACGGTAGGAGGAATTGTAATTTCTGCTAACTTTTCACAGCCTGAAAAAACAGAGCCTTTTATTGTTTTAAAACCGTCTGGAAGCTTTATAGATTCAAGAGACTTACAATCTTTGAATGCTCCCCATCTTAGCATAGCTAATTTAATCGGTAATGTAACTGAATTAAGATTAGCACAGCCTGTAAAGGTTGCTTCTCCTATGATTCTTTCTGCAACAACAGTTTTTAGTGATGAACAGCAGGCAAAAACTCCGCGAGTATAGTTGTTTCCATTAACTTCTTCACTGTAAGAGCCTAGTTTTTTTAAATTTGCAGGAATTGTAATTTTAGAAACGCTTGTTCCCTGGAATGCACCGCCTTCAATTTCTTCTATACTAGACATAATTTTTGTTATTTCGTCTTCTGGTAAAGCAGTACAGTTTTTAAATGCTTCCTGCCTTATTATTTTAACGCTTGAAGGGAGATTTACTTTTGTAAGGGCAGTACAGCCAGAAAACATTCCTGTGCTAATTTCAGTAAAACCTTCTGGAATTGTAACTTCCTTAAGAGATTTACATTCTCTAAAAATGTAATTGCCAGTTATTTTTGCAGATGGTGAAATTTTAACTTCTTTTAGCGATTCACACCTATTAAATACTCCAGAGCCACTTATTGTTACGTTATCCGAAATTGTCACTTCTTTAAGTGATTTGCAGGATATAAATGCTGTATATCCTACCTCTACATTTTCTGGAATTACAATAGATTCAAGACCTGTTTCGTCAAAAGCCCATTTACACAGTTTTTTTAAATTTTTAGGAAGTGTAATTGATGTTAAAGCGGAACATTTCGCAAATGCGCCTTCTTCAATTTCTTCAAGACTTTCTGGTAAAGTTACGGATTTTAGCTGAGTACAGTCCTTGCAAGCTCTGTTTCCAATTTCAATAACTCCTTCAGGAACAACAAGTCTGCGAACCATTTTATCTACTTCTATAAGGGTTGTTTTATCTGGGCTGTAATATGCACCGTCAATTAGAAGGCATTTTGCAAGCATTGCTTCGTGTTCTTCTTTTTCTTTTTGTGCCTGCCTCTCCTGTTCCCTGACTGCCTGTTCCTGCCTTGCTTGTTCAGCCTGTTCGCTTCTTCGTTCTTTTTCGCCACGTGTCATAATTCCGCGCTGAGAAAAATATGTACTTCTGCAGCAGCAGAACAGAAACACTTTCCATAACGAGCACTCGTAGAGCCATTATTGGGGCAATCTGAACTTCCCTCCATATAATCACTATAATTGCCTTTTGTAAGATAATAACTACCTGCGTTTTCTTAATAACATCCACCTTCCCAATATTTTGTTGATACAATGTATCTGCCACATTGAGCACAGGTATCGTGTGATTCTACATAATTGTCTTCTTCAATTTCAGCATTATGACTTTGCCCTATATCATGACGCCAACACATAAATCCAGCAGAACTATCTCCTTGCCAAGAACTCATTTTCTTTACCTTCCTTTTATTTTTTATTCACTTTTTGTCCAATACTGGCGTTCGTAAGTATATTTATCTTTATTATCTAAAGGCTTGAACTGCAGGAATTTTAAGTTACTTGCATCGTTGCCATTATACGTAAATGCATACCATACTCTCTGATTTCTGTGATTGTACAAAATAAAATTTCCTTCAGCATTTGCAATGTATGTACCCTGTGTTACGTCACCATCGCTGAATTTTAGTGTTGCGTTTCCGTCTTTACCAAAGGTAATAGTTGCGTTGTAAGCATCATTCCACTTTCCAGTGTAGGTTTTTCCAATTACTTCTTTTGCATTTTCTGGGGAAAAAGCTGCGTTTGCGTTTACAAAAAAAGGTGCATATCCCAAAGTATATGAAATTTTATCTCCATCTTTTTTTATGATTTCTTTAGTTTTGTCTTTTTTAGGTGCAGGATATATGATATTTCCGTCGGCGGTGTACCAAAAGAATACGTCAGAATTTTCTTTTCCAGTTCTCTTTAATGTTATTAAACGATTTTTTGTATCTACTGTATAAATGTGTTCTGATTCAGTTTCTGGCATGGTGCGTAAGGAACTGTAATTATGTGAAATTCCGTCTTTTGTTAAGAAGACTTCGATTGTTGACTGCGGTTTATTATTTTTTATAGTAACGGCGTTGTATTCTTTACCAACAATCAAATCCATTTCTGAATTGTAAGTTTTTTCAAAAGCGGTACCTGCTTTTGCATTTCTTCTTGCAATCTGTTTTTCTGAAAGTTCTACTCTGTTACCAAACGAAACTGCCCCAAAAATTGTGCAGGCAACAAAAATAAGTAAATAGCAGTTTATGCTAAAAGCAGGAGTTCGTTTTCCAATGAATATAAAAAGTGTTGATTCAATAAGCGGGCAAATAACGGCAAGAACTAAAATAAGAAGCGGCCAGGCATTAGTAAAAAACAGCCAAAAACCAAGCGATGCATTTCTAATAACTGAAGGAGCATTTTTTAAAATCAAATTTCCTAAAACAAACGAAATAATTAGAGCTGCAATCGACAAACCTATATTATCCAGCAAGAAAAAGCGGAGGATTCTGTAAAAAAATCCTTTGACGGTTTTTTCGTTTGCCATTTTAACTTTGTTTTCAAAAGCTTCTGCCTTTTCTTTTTCGAATTCTTTTCTATCAATTATGTCTTGTTTTTCTGTTCCTGACCATTCGTAGCATCTTCTGCTGCAATAATAGTCTCCGTGGAAAGATATAATTCCTTTGCCTTCTGGAATATAAGCTCCACACCAGTTACATTCCTTAAAGTCCACCTAAAATCTCCTTATATAGATTTCTTTTTTTTGATATTGAAACCCCTGTTAAAAAATTATTTGGTATTAATTCGTGATTTGTTATAAAACTGCGCTATGCTTCGTGAATTTGCTAAAAATTTTAGAATCAGTTTTATCATTGAAAAATATTATAACTGCGTTTTATTTTTTGTAGTGAGTAAGTCTTCATTTTTAATTGTGATTATTGGCAGAAAAAATTGTGAAAATTGCACAGTTTGTCGAGGTCTTTTTGATAAGAATTTATTTTCTTAACACACAAAGCAAACAAGACTTAGCCGCGATTGTAGCGGCGCGCGAAGCGCGTTCTGGAGCGTAGCGGAAGAATGAAGGCGAATGCCGTAATCGCGGAAAGCGGGATTCCTAAAAAAATTCGGCACGTGGAACGTGACGCACTTGAGGGGAAAAAATTTGCTCCAGAAAAGAAAAGACTTTGCAAGGGGCGTGTTTTTACCAGACTTTCACAATGAAATTTTAATTTCAGCCTTTTTGATAATGTGGTAAACTAAGTGCCGTGTATAAAAGTCATAATGTTTTTAAAACAATTATTGTGTGCGTAGCAGCAGAAGCTTTGAATTTTCTTACGGTGTTTATTTTTTATAACACACTGAAAATACCGCTTTTCTTTGATACAATATTTACTGTCGCTGTAGTGTTTTATTTAGGTTTAGTTCCTGCATTGTGCGTTTCTGCTGGTTACAATGTAATTAATTCTCTTTTGTGGATTAAGAAATCAGGATTTTTCGATCCCTTTATTTTAATGTACGGAATTTGCGGAATTTTAATAGTTGTTTCAACCTGGCTTATAGCAAGAAATAAAAAAGAGTTTAACATCAGTCTTCCTGTTACTTTTCTTTACCTGCTTTTAATTGCTCTTTTTTCTTCACTATGTACAATTATTACAGGCGGAATAATCGATTTCTTCCATTATAGATATTATGAAATAACAAATATGATGAATCCTATTAAAAATTTTACAGAAAGTTTTGTTTACTATCATTTTCCTTTTTTACTTTCGTGCATTCTTGCACAAATTCCTGTTTCTTTTTTAGACAGACTGATTGCAACTTTATGTGGATATGGAGTTTATAAAATTTGTGATAAAATAGATAAAAAATTATGAATACGCTGGACACCACTCAAAATATTCAGGAACTGGAAGCAATTATTAAAAGTTTTATTACTTATTTTATTGTTCTTGATATAGTTTTTTTTATTTTACTTTTTGCGTGTATACTTACATTGATAAGATACTTAAAATCAAAAAAGAAACTAAAAGATTCAGATGAATATATTAAATATGTTATTCAGGGACAGGAAGAAGAGAGAGGGCGCATATCTCGTGAACTTCATGATACTGTAGCTCAAAATTTAAGATACTGCAAAAGTCTTTGTAAAAAAGAAAGTATTGAAGAGAATTTACCGGAACTTTTTGATTTTTTGTCGAAGTCGCTTACAGAAGTAAGAAGTTTAAGTTATAACCTTTCGCCGCCGGATATTAGTAAAAATGATTTTCTGTTATGCATTAAAAATTTATGTTCGGACTACATTGAAACTTCCAGGCTTTCTATAAGACTTTCTATTTTGGATAAAACAGACGCATCTTTTTTAAATGAAAATGAAATACTGAATTTGTATCGTATTATTCAGGAATCATTAATTAATATTGTAAAGCACGCGCATGCAGATGAAGCGGTGATTATGATACGAAACGAAAATGGAGAAGAAGAAAAAGGTTTATATATTTTTATAAGTGATGATGGAAAAGGCTTTGATACAGAAAAAATTGACAGCCGCCACCATTATGGAATTGAAGGAATGAAAACAAGGGCAAGATTAATTGGTTCTCTTTTTTCTATAAAATCAAATATAGGCGAAGGAACTCAAATTTGTATTTTTAAGAAAAAGAATTAAGTTACCATTAAAAAGGAAGTAAAAGTGTCAGAGAAAACATTTTTTATTATTGAAGATCACACAGTTACAAACATAGGACTTCAGCAGCTTGTGGAACAAAAAACCGGAGCAAAATGTTTAGGTTATGCTTTTTCAAAGGATGAAGCGGAAGAAAAATTAGGGTTAGTTGATTCTTCTGCCTGCGACCTAATTTTACCAGATATAATTATTCTGGATTTATTTCTTGGTAATGACAGCGGACTTGAGCTTTTAAAAAAACTTCATAAAAAATATCCTTGCGCAAAGGTTCTTGTGTATTCTATGTATTCAAAGCCTGGAATTCTTACTTTAGTTTTAGAAGAAGGAGCACACGGATTTGTAGAAAAGTCTGCACCCGAAAGTGTTTTAATAACTGCCGTAAAAAATATTTTGAGTGGCGAAACCTTTGTTCAGCAGAATCTTGTGTCTCCGCTTTTTACGTATAAAACAATGTACGATGGACTTACAAAACAGGAACAGAACATTATGCGTAAAATTTTTGAACAGAAAACAAAAGAAGAAATTTCAAAAGAATTGAATATTGTTTCACGTACGGTTGATAATTATCTTTGCCGCATTTTTGAAAAAACTGGCTGCCGTGGAATAGAAGAATTATTTGTTAAATGATTTTTTGTTATACAGAGAATTTTATCAGTAACAGATGCACCCCGAAATTATTTTTGTATGATATCTTAAAAAAGTTTTGGGCGGTAAAAAAAACTTAGCCCGGCGTGGAAGCCCGAAGTTCCTGCAAGTTAGCAATGAAATTTTTTTGTTTTACAAAAAATTCTCTTCTTAACAAAAAAAATCGCGGGTTTGCCGGCTGCTGCTGACAAAATTCCTTATTTACAAAAATTTATTTCTTAACAAAAAAATCCCATGAGTTTCGTAACTGCAAGTTGCGGCAAATTCGCTGGCAGGCGTAAGCTTGCAGGAATGAGCGAAAAGCGAAGGCTGGAAGGCCGGACGTAAGTAAAAAAGTATGCTCTAGAAAAATATCAACGGATGTTAATAAATTTTTTTAATTATTACCTTTTGCTAACTCTAATTTTTTTTATAGAATGCTTTCACATTTTTAGGAGACCTTAGAATTTTTGCTTGCTCAAGGCAAAATTCTTTTTTCTGGCTTTTAAAAATCAAAATCCCGCGTGAGGGAGTAGCAAACGGTTTGCTAAAAAAATCGTAGCAAGTCAACATACTGGGTAAAACCTGGCTTGCTTTAAATTGCGAGACTCATGTATATGCAAAGTATCAAAATGATGCTGAAAAAGCTATACATGTGTCAAAATCCATCTGACTTTAATGACCTTGTACAGTTTTTATTGTGCGAGGTCATTTTTTTTATTTTGCGATGAAAAGTTTTTTGTAGGAGAAGATAATGAACTGGAATTTTATGTTTTTTGTAAACAGTGTGCTTTTAGGCGCTGGACTTGCAATGGACGCATTTTCTATTTCACTGGCAAATGGATTAAACGAAAGTTCAATGAAAAAAAGCAGAATGTCTTTTGTGGCCGGAGTTTACGCTTTTTATCAGTTTTTAATGCCTATGATTGGCTGGATTTGCGTTCACGAAATTGCAGAAAAATTCACTGCATTTCAAAAATTTATTCCGTGGATTGCACTTATTCTTTTGCTTTTTATAGGCGGAAAAATGATTGTGGAAGCGATTCTTGAAATTTGCAAAAACAAAAAAAATCCTGCCGGTAAAAATGAAGATATTTCTGACTTAGAAGAAGAAAAAAAATCAGCAAAAAAGAAGATTACATTTTCAATTCTTATGGTGCAGGGAATTGCAACTTCAATAGATGCACTTTCTGTTGGATTTACAATTGCAGATTACGGTCTTGTTATGGCAGTAACTGCTTCGCTTATAATTGCTGCAGTAACTTTTATAATCTGTTTTGCAGGACTTGCAATCGGTAAAAAAGCTGGAACAAAACTTGCTGACCGTGCAGGAATTTTGGGCGGATGTATTTTAATTTTTATTGGAATCGAAATTTTTGTAAAAGGCGTTTTATTTTAGAGAATTTTACGAATTTTACTTTGATTTTAGTTTTTTTTTAATTGTGATTTTTAGAATTGCTATTTATAGTGATTTAGAATTTTTTTTTGAAAAGCAGTTTTTAAGGCAAAATTAAAATGCCCTTAAATACTTTGGAAATTTGCTGTAAAATAGCTAAAATTTTTTAAGGAAATAAAAATGGATTACATGAAATGGATTGTGCTTGCACTTGCAGTTGTAATGTATATTCTGGTAATAGTTTTTCAGAATAAAAAAGTGTGGTTTACAAGCAGTGCGGCTATTATTGTTGTGATTTTAGGAATAATTTTTCCTGATGTGATTTTTAAACTGCCGGAAGATGTTCTGGCTAGAGACAGTGCATTTCCTGCTCATATTTACGCCTTTACACATTCGCTTACTGACATTATCAATTGGAACGTAATCATGATTTACATTGGAAGTATGATTATTGCTTCTATGTTTATTTATTCAAAAGTTCCGGCTTATCTTGCTGATAATATTGTTTCAAAAAGCAAAAATACTGGTCTTGCAATGGTTTTAATTCTTGCAATGACAGGATTGATTTCAATGTTTGTAGAAAACGTTGCGACTGTTCTTGTTATGGCTCCGATTGCTTTAGCTTTGTGCCGAAAACTTAAAATAAATCCTACGTTTTTTATGATGGGTCTTGCAGTTATGAGTAATCTTGAAGGAACTGCAACTTTGGTAGGTGATCCGCCGTCTATGATTTTTGCAGCTTATGTTGGTTTTAACTTTAATGACTTTTTTGTTCACAACGGACATCTTTCAATTTTCTTTATAATTCAGGCAGGACTTTTAATTGGTTGTATTTTCTTTTACTTTTTCTTTGCTAAAAGCGGACGTAATAAAATTGAAATTGAAAAAGACGAAGTTGTTTCATGGTTTCCGTTTTGTATTTTTTTGATTATGATTTTCGGACTTGCAGGAATTTCTTTTATTCACACAAGTTTTGAGTATTTGAGCGGACTTTTTGTACTTTCTTTGGGAATTGTCTGTCTTTTTTGGTACAAACTTGTTCAGAAAAAATCAAAAGACGATGTTCTTACGGTTATTAAAGAACTTGATTGGGAAACAATTTTCTTCCTGCTGGGAATTTTTGTTGTAATTGGCGCAATTCAGGCAGTTGGACTTTTAGACGACTTTTCTCTTTTCCTTGCTGACAAAACCGGAGGTTCAGAATTGCTTGGCTTTATAATCATTCTGGCAGTTTCCATAGTTATAAGCGGCTTTGTTGATAACGTTCCTTACATTATAGCAATGCTTCCTGTTGCAAGCGGAATGGCACATACAATGAATATAAATCCTGAACTTTTGATGTTTGCCTTGCTTGTAGGTTCGTGTCTTGGCGGAAACTTAACTCCGTTTGGGGCAAGTGCGAATATTGTTTCGATGGGAATTCTTAAAAAAGAAGGTTACCCGATGAAAATGACAGGCTGGCTGAAAATTGGTGTTCCATTCACAATCTTAACAACAGCAACATCAGCACTTGTGCTTTGGCTTATTTGGGCATAAAGTCTGATTTTTTATGTTGATATTTTAGCGATACAAATTTCGTGTGTTACTAATGGATTTTTTTTCTAAACAAAATTCTATTGGTAACACGCGTTTTTTTTTGATAATCGCCCTCTAAGATGACTTATAGATCTGATTTTACAAAATCATAATAAGT
>CAVCIJ010000292.1:0-2346 GCA_963601995.1 bacterium
ATCACCAAAATAATTGGAGAGGGGTTGCGCCCCCTTCCCCATTTTTTGTTTCAGGAGGAAGCACCATGAATACGATTCGTATAAATGGACAGACACAGGCAATGGATGGCCGCACAGTCTACAATTCTCTTTCTATTCAAAAATCACAAAAAAACGCTGAAAATTTAAGTTCGCCTAACAGAACTCTTCCAAACTCGGCTGCCGAAGTAAGTAATAATCTGGAAGAAAATTTGGCAGCAGCAAAGGCAACGGCACAGGAACTTCAAAAACTTTCAGATATGGTTTCGGGACATAAGCTTTTATTCAATGTAAATCAGGATTTAAATAGAGTTGTAGTTAGAGTTGTAGATTCTTCAACAAATGAAATAATCCGCGAAATACCATCTGAAGAGTTGCAAAAGTTTCAGATGAGAATGAAGCAGACAATTGGCGTACTCTTTGACAAAGAAATTTAAATAGATTTATAGAATTTAAAAACTGACTTGTATTATAATTTTATCTGAATAATTTTTTTTATAAGGGTGCAAAATTGGCAGACGGACTTTCAATTCCTGGTGTTAGCAATAAATACAAAACAAATGAGTTAGTAGAGGCTTTAATGGCTTCTGAGCGGATTCCTTTGGAGCGTGAGGAAGCAAGCCTCGAAAACTATAAAAAGCAGCAGGATGCATGGCGGTCAGTAAATCAAAAAATGTCAACTCTGAGAGATACTGTAAAAACTCTCTATTCATTTGAAAATCCTTTTAACAACAAAATAACTTCCTCATCAGATGAAAACGCAATTACTGTTGATGCAGGCAGAGAAGCAGATTTAGGAACATTTAAAATCGAAGTTCTTCAAGCTGCCAGTGGAGACAGATTTTTAAGCGATGATATAAATAAAGATTTTGAAGTTAAGCCAGGAAAGTACACTTTTAAAACAGGTGAAAAAACTGTTGAATTTAATTGGAAAGGTGGAAAATTAAGTGACTTTGCTGAATCTCTTAACAAACGCGGAAACAACATAATCAAAGCAAGCATTATAAATATTTCCTCATCAAAAAAATCACTTTTAATCGAAAGTTTAAAAACTGGTGAAGCAAGCAAACTTATTTTTGAAAATGAAGCTCTCGCTTTTGCTAAAGAAATTGGAATGGTAAGCCCGATAAAAGCAAAAACTGAAAGTTTTGACACAAATTTTTCAAATATAAAGTCTCCAGACAAAAATTCAGCAATGACATCAAATCTTTCAGACGAAGAAAAAAAATTAGTGGGGCAAAAATCGCTTCCTGAACTTTCAAAAAATAATGTAAAGATTTCAAAAGACTCTATTTTAGTGAATGAACGCGGCGGTTTTGAAATTCAAATTCCAAAAGATAAAAATGAATCAGCAAATCAAATAATTGAATTTGAATTTTCAAGCAAAAAAAGTGCTTCTGACATTACAGAAAAAATAAATTTGCAGAATCAGGGACCGCAAATTCCACTTTCTGGCGGAATTGATTTTAAGGGAGTCAGTGTTTTTAACAATCCAAGCGAAACTTCACTTCCAAAAACAAACATAAGGTCTGTTGAAAATGCAGTTCCAGTTGATTTAAATGACAATCAGATTTTTTTTATAAAAGACTCTAGCGGAAACGAAACGCAGCTTTCGCCGGAAAATTTTGCTGATGATGAAACTTCTGGAAAAACAAAGGTTTTAATTGATTTAAAAGATTATCCTAAAGCACAAAGTCTTGTTGTAAGAAATTCAAATACTGGAAAAACAATTGAACTTTCTGTGCCTAAAACTTATGACAGTTCAAAAGCACTTGGATTTACGCCAAAGCATCCTGTGGAAACCGCAAAAGACGCAAAAATCAAATACGAAGGAATTAATCTTTCACGTGCAGAAAATGACATTGATGATCTTATTCCGCACTTAACGCTTCATATTCATGACAAAACAGACAAACCTGCCACAATAAAAGTTGAAAGTGATACTGAATCTGCAAAAGAAGCGATTATTACGTTTATAGGAAAATACAATCAGACGCTTGCAGAAATGACTATTTTAAGTACAAATAAACCTGAAGTCATAAGTGAACTTGATTATTTGAGCGACAGCGAACGCGAAGCTTACGAAAGCAAATTGGGAATGTTTCAGGGAGATTTTACCCTTACAAATGGAAAAGCTGCACTTCAAAATATAAATTCTTCCGTTTACAGATATTCTGAAGATTCAGAAATAACTATGCTAAGCCAGATTGGAATCAGTACGAACGCTGGCTCAGGAACAGGCGGCTACAACGCATCAAGACTGCGTGGATATCTTGAATGTGATGAAAAAAAACTTGACGATGCACTTGCAAACAATTTAAATGCTGT
>CAVCIJ010000293.1:0-7434 GCA_963601995.1 bacterium
TGTTGGCAGAGGAATGGCTATAAATTTAAAGCATTTGGGTCTGAACTCTTACGTTATGTCGGTTGTAGGCGATGATATTTTTGGCGACTACTTAAAAAAGGGTCTCGATGACGAAAAAATAAACACTTTTCTTTTAAGACGCAGCAAAACAAACAGAACTTCTCTTTTTTCTGTGATGAAAAAGGCCGGGCAGTGCGCTTCCTGCATTTACTCTACAAAGATTCTTACGGAAATTGAACTTGACGACGAAGCTAAAAACTTTATTGAAAAAGAGCAGATTACAAATTTTGTGATGGACTCGAACATAAAATTACAAACTCTTAGCGACATTTATTCTTTAAAAAAACAAAATCCCAATCTTTTTATTTTTCAGAATGCAACGGCTCCGGACTTAGCAAAAAAAACTCTTGAGTGGGCACCTCTTATGGATCTTTTTGCCTGCAATGAATTTGAGGCTGAAGCGATTCTTGGCGAAACTCCACTTCCAGACATTCAAACTTCTGACAAAATGAAAAAAATGGGCTACAGGAACTTTATTATAACCTTTGGCGAGCGTGGCGTTATGGTAAGAATTGGAAGTGAAACCTGGATTGAACCTCCTTACACGCCGAGTCATATTGTAGACACAATTGGAGCCGGAGACGCGTTTGCATCCGGTTTTCTTATGGGATTTCTTGAAAAAAGAAATGTAAAGCAGTGCATTCATTACGGACTTGCTTCGGCAAAGGAAACTCTTTTAACAAGGCAGACTGTAAGCAATAGACTTTCGCGCGATTTTCTTGACTCGTACAAAAACGACTAAAACCAAAAAAAACGCACCTAATTAGAATTTGATTTTTGAAAAATTTCCTTTTATAATTATGAAGATAGCTTTCTGAAATTTTTTAAGATTATTTTAAAGCTGATGGATTTCTTTAATGGATTTCTTTAATGGATTTCTTTAATGGAAGAACTTTTTTTTAATAAAAATTCTAGAGGTTTCTGTGGAACTTTCCGACAGCATAATTTATTCAGTGTTACAGAGGCTTGCTCTAATTCATTACCAGACAATTCTATACGTAGATTTTACTGACGACAAATACTCAGTTATTCGGGCAAGCAAATACAGCCTGGAAATTTTATCATCAAATACAAATTCAAAAAAACTCAGCGAAAGTATTCGCTTTTTTACAAATTCACCTCTGCTTCACAAAGACGACAAAAAGAAATTTAAAAATTTTTACAACATAGAAAACTTAAAAGCTATATTCAAAGAAAATAGTTTTCACCCAATCCGCATTTTGTACCGCAGAAAAGCAACTTTAGACAATGCAGATTTTAACTGGGTTTCTCTTGAGCTGGTTCCTTTTTTTAATCAGAACGGACATATTGAAGCCTTTGCTTTTTTTCATGAAATAAAAAAAGGAAAAGTAAGAGAAGTTAAAACTAACTTCAAACTTCTTTCTGAAGAGCAGAATATTGTAAATTTCAGATTAAAATCTGGCAAAAAAAAGATTTTAATTATTGAAGACGACGTAGAAAATTCAAAGAAACTAAAAAACATTCTCGAAAATGAATATAAAATTCTTGAAGCAAAAAATGGTCTTGAAGGTCTTGAGATTCTTGTTGACAATTACCGGGAAATAAATGGCGTTATTCTTAATCTTTATGTACCGATTATAAGCGGATTTGAATTTCTAAAAAAAATCAAACGGGACTCCATTCTTTCAATAATTCCTGTTATTATAACGACACCAAACCGCAAGGACGAAGAACTTTGTCTTGAAATGGGTGCTGCTGATTTTATAGAAAAGCCCTACAATCCAAGAATTTTAAAAAGACGTCTTTCAAACATAATTTCACTAAAAGAAAGAGCCTCTCCACTTGCAAAAAATGAATTTGATGATCTTACAAACCTTTACACAAGGGAAGCTTTTTATCACCACGGAGAAGAAATTTTAAAGGAAAATTCTGATATTCCCTACTCTCTTATTATTTCTACAATCGATAACTTAAATTCTATTTCTGATCAGTATGGAGACAAAACAAGACGGCAAATAATTTCGCATCTTGGATCAAAACTTCAAATAAATGCAAAAAAAGGTATGATTATTGCAAGAATTCGAGACGGAATTTTTGCAAACCTTACTCCAAAAAAAATGCTTTTAGACGAAGGAAAAATACTTGCTGATACGCGAAAATTTACGGAAGAAATTCCTTCAAATATTGCTCTCATAACAAAATTTGCCATTTACAAGGATGTAGACAAAAACATTCCTCTTTACACAGTTGTAGATCGTTGCCTTGAAGCGCTTAACTCAATTAAGCACAACTACAGCCAGGACATAGTTTTTTACAATGAAAGTGTAATTTTGCAGCAGCAGCAAAATGCAAAAATGGAAGAAAATTTTGATATTTCAATCAAAACACAGACCTTTGAAATCTGGTTTCAACCAAAATACAATATAAGCGACAAAAAAATAAACGGTGCAGAAGCACTTATAAGATGGAGAGATTCAGAGGGAAATTTAATTCCGCCTTCAAATTTTATTCCTCTTTTTGAACGAGACGGGCTTATAAAAAAACTCGATGAATATGTTTTTATTTCTGTTTGCAAATATCAAAGTGAAAGACTAAAAAAAAGACTTAAAGTTGTTCCAATTTCAATAAACATTTCAAGAATGTCTATGTACAATGAAAATGTTGCTTCTAAATATATTAAAATTATAAAAGATTTTAACGTTCCAAAAGAGCTTATTCCTATTGAAATAACAGAAAGTGCCGCAATTTCAAGTGCAAGCATAAGAAATTTCGCCGATCCTTTTAATAAATACGGATTTTCCCTTCATATGGACGATTTTGGAGCAGGATTTTCTTCGCTTGCAAGCCTTCAAATTTTAAAATTTGACACAATCAAACTTGATAAATCGTTAATAGACTTTATAGGAACAAAAAACGGCGACAGTCTTCTTCGCCACACAATTTCCTATGCAACTGAATCAGGAATGCATGTTGTAGCAGAAGGAGTTGAAAATCAAAGTCAGTTTGACTTTTTAAAAACAACTTCCTGCGACTCAATTCAGGGATTTTTACTTTCTAAGCCGCTTAATAAAGTAGAATTTGAAAAACTTTACTGATTTTAAGTAAATAAAAATCAAAAAAAGCCTACGCCTGACTGGAGAGGCGCGAAGCGTTGCCGAAGGCAATGAAGTGAGCGAAGCGAACGCAACCGCGAAAGGCAGGGAACTTGAAAAAAAATTCACTCCCGAAGCCTAGAAAAAAAACTGAATGCCAAAAGAAAAATTCCGTCCGGAAAAAATCATTTTACTGCAAGACCAAAAAGAAAACGATTCAGGGCTTCTTCAAGAGTGCTGCGAGGACAGGCAAGATTTATCCGAACAAAATTTTCTCCTGCTTTTCCATACTCACTTCCGGCGGTAATGTAAAGCCCGGTTCTTGCGCGGAGATTTTTTGCAAACCTGTCGCCGTTTTCATTCAATTTTACCCACAAAAGATAGGTTGCGTCCGCCTCAATTACTGTAAGACCGTTGGAATTCAGTTTTTTGATGAAATCTGATGCGTAATCGCGATTTTTAAAAAGATATTTGTTGAGTTCGCAAAGCCATTCTTCGCCCTCGTTAAAGGCGGCAACTGTAGCATCAACGGCAAATGCATTTGGTTCGGCAATTTCGTCTGTGTTGAGTGCACGCCAGACTTTATGACGTAAAAATGTATTTGGCACAACGAGGGCTGCGCTGTTAATTCCTGCAATGTTAAAGCATTTTGTAGGCGCAATTCCTGTTACAGAAATTTCTGCACAAGTTTCAGACGCACTTGAAAACGGAACGTATTCTTTTCCAGGTCGTACAATGTCGCAGTGAATTTCGTCTGAAAAAACTGTAACGCCGTATTTTTTGCAAAGTTCGCCGATTTTAGCCAAATCTTTACGACTCCAGATGTTTCCTGTAGGATTTTGAGGATTGCACAGAATCATTAGCGAAACCTGCGGATCTGATAAATCTTTTTCAAGATTTTCAAAATCGATGAAATATTTAGTTCCGTCAAAACAAAGAGGACTTTCCAGCGGAATTCTTCCATTATTAACGATTGAATTGAAAAAAATATTATAACACGGAGTCTGAACAAGAACTTTTTCTGCCGGAGTTGTAAGTTTTCTGACGCAGCTTGAAATTGCAGGAACAATTCCCGTTGTAAAAATAAGAGACTCCCTTTGAATTTCAAAGTTGTGCCGTCTTTTCCACCAGTTTATGTAACTTTGCGACCACGATTCAGGAATTACAGAATAACCGAAAATTCCGTGACTTACACGTTTTTCGAGTGCTTTTTGAATTGCAGGTGCAACTTTAAAATCCATATCAGCAACCCAAAGCGGAAGTTCGCCTTTTTTTACGTCCCATTTTAGAGAATTTGTGCCGCGCCGCTCTGTAATTTCATCAAAGTTAAAGTTCATAATTATTTTATCTCCAAACTTGCCTGAGGGATTCCTGAATAAAGATTTTCGTTTTTGTTAGGATCTTCGCTGTAAAAGTTTTTGATTTTCCGGCAGTTGATTTTTGTTGATTTTGGATTACATCGCTTCGGATTTAAAATTAAAGTTTCAATTTCATCTGCACTGATCGCACCGCCTGCAGGATTTTTTATACTGTCGACTCTTCCTTTTATAAGTGCATTTATGTTTTTTGAATATTCAAATGCAAGGAAAGTATTTTTAAAAGTGCAGTTTTCTAAAATTAAACCGTCAACATAGCACAAGCCCTGATCGCTTTCGATCTGGCAGTTTACAAATTTCACATTTTTTGAATTCCATGCAAGATATTCGCCTGAAATAACAGAATCGTAAACCGCAACATTTTCGCAGTTCCAAAATGCATCTTTTGAAATAATCTTTGAATTGTGAATTTCAATATTGCACCCGCCGTCAAGAAAATAATTTCCGTCAAGTTCAAGATTACTGGCAAAAAAATCAGAAGAATTCATTGCAAAGTAATCGCCCTTAGCCTGCACATTTTCAAGATGAATGTTACGGCAAGTCCACATTGTTTCTTTTGCATCGGTAAAATTTACGTTTTTTAAATAAATGCCTGTGCTCCGGCGAAATTCTTTTGGTGCTTCAATGATTGAATTTTCGATTGTAACGTTGTTTGTATACCAAAGTCCGCTTTTTCCAAGTTCGTGGAAAACTGAATTTTTGACTTTTACATTGTCTGCATTCCAAAAAGGATATTTGTATTCAAATGAAGATTTTTCTACTTCAAGATTTTTTCCGTGCTTTAAATGCGATTCTCCGTCAGAAAAAACGCAGTTTTTATATTTTACGCCGTCTGCAAAATATTCAGCACGCTCGCCAATAAAGTTTTTTCCGGCAAATTCTTCCATTTTGATTTCCTGCCTGTTTAAAAAATCTGAATTTTTTACAAAAACGTCAAGGAAAGATTTTTATTTATAGGAAAATTGCAGATTTTTACAACCTTAACTGAAAAAAAATTATTTAGAAATTCCATTTATTAAAAAAAAATCCGGAAGTCTTAAGAAAATAAATTTTTAAAACTTCCGGAACTTATAAAATCAAACTTAAATCAAGTCAAAAAAATGAAAATCCTGGTGATTCAAAAGATCAATCCACAACAGTTGAAAAACCTTCACTAGTTTCAATAAGAGGCGTGTAAGTGAGGGAAACTGTGTCATCTTTTTCAATATTTAAGGATGAATTGGCACTTGTGTAAGTAAGCGTCAAGCCAGTCTTTGTATTTTCATCTGAAGCTTCAGTAATTTCGTAAGATGCACTTAGTATAAAAGAGCCAAAATATTCATCAATAAGCGAATTTAATGTAGAAGATGTGCTGTCTGAGCTTGCCGCAATTTCTGTGGCGATTTTTACAATTGTTGTATAATCACTGTCTGAAGTAAAAGATGAAATAATTGCTGAAATTTGACTGTTTACAGTTTCTGCATATTCGCTTTCGTTTTCAACAACATCGCCATAGTAAGGAAAAAGACTTACTTCTAAAGTTCCGCTATTTTCATCAGTTTTCGTAATTTCTGGAGTTCCTACATAAACTGTTTCGCCGCTAACAATTTTAAATGGAATCAAATTGTCATAGTCATTAAGAACTACGGTAGAATCAGAAGAAACAAATTTTGACGAAGCGTCGCTTAAATCACCTTTAAACTGCTCACTGAGTGTCAAAGTTTTATAGCTGGAATTATCTTCAATAGTATAATTAAATTTTATTACAGCATTGTATTTTGAAGCAAGATAATCTGAAAGAATTGAGTTCTGGCTGCTTAAAAAAGATTCAAGCTTTGTTTTAAGGGCACTTTTTATGGCACTTGAAAAAGTTTCTGCACTCAGTGAAGAACTTGCTGAAACTGAAGCTGATATTGTGCTTAAATCCAAAGAATCAATAGCCGCAAGAATTGAAGTTTGTGCAGCTGAAACCTGAGACTTTGCGTTTTTTAGCTGAGCTTCGTAATCTTGAGCGACTCCTGTTCCCCAAACACTTTCTAACTGAAATTCAAGAGTTTTTGGGTCACTTTCAGAATTGAATGAATAATTAAAAACCTGCGCACTTTCGTAAGAAATTGCTGCCCTTAACGAAGAACTTGATTCTAAACTGGCATTACTTTGCGTAACAGAATTTTCATCAAAACTATACTGAACGCTTGAGTTAGAAAAGGTATTGCCAGAAAGTTCATTTGTTCCGTTTGACTCGCTCAAATTGTTTGAAACTGAACTGTCTTCTTCTGAAGAATTATTCTGCTGATTGTTCACGTTATCGCAACTAAAAAAAATAAATGCAGAAAGAGCAATTCCTGCTGCCAATAAAGTTTTTTTCATCTTAAACCTCCAATAAAAAGTTCACTCAAAAATAAATCAATATTTTTGTAGATTTTTCAGCACATTCACAATTAAATGAGAATATGCCGTTAAAACGAAAGTTTACAACATAAACTCTAATTCAAATTCTACTTCAAAATTTTTAAATTTCAATTTAATTTAAAAAATCAGGATTATAAAAAAAAATAAAAGATGTTTTTTAAAAGACGCCCCTAAAAACAAAAAAAATCATTTCTTAAAAGCCGTTTCTGTTAAAAAACCAAATAACTTAAGTACTTTGGTTTCATATTTGTGATGAAAGATGAGCATCAAGAATAGAAAAAAAATAAATTCTTCCTGCGGAATTTTGTATATTCTGCATCAAAAAGAAAATTAGTAAAAAACAGAATAAATCGGACGGTAACAGTTCTCTTAAATTCCGTATAATTTTTTTTGATTGCAATGAAAATTTGAAAAATTAAAAAAAAAGCTCTTAAATGCATCAAAATGAAGCCAGTTGAGTAATTTATCAAATTTTCAAAAAAAACGCATTACAGGCAATTCTCACACGTATCTAAAATCTACTATAAAATAGTAGATTTAGTACATTTTATAAT
>CAVCIJ010000294.1:0-2025 GCA_963601995.1 bacterium
GCGTTTTTGAGTTCTTCGTTAAGCATTGCGTTTCCGCCGTATTTTACAACTACAACTTTTCCAACCCAGTGCTTAAAGTAAGGAAGTGCCTGTACAAGAACGTTTGCCCAGCCTTCGTTGTCAAGGCGGGGATCATTATTGTACGAAATATCAGTTTCGCTCATGTTCTGTAATCTCCGTTGATTTTTACGTATTCGTAGGTAAGGTCGCAGCCCCAGGCAGTTCCATTGCCGCTTCCGTCGCCTAAGAAAATATTTATTTGAACTTCATCTTCGCTTAAAATTTTTTTTGCCAGATCTTCGTCAAAATTAAGCGGAACTCCGTCCTTAAAAACTTCAATTTTGCTGCGCTTTCCTTTTTGTTCTCCTGTAAAATCTGTAAATCCAGGACGCTTAGAATCTTCTGCACTTTCAAAATAAACGCTTGTTTTATTCTGATCAAATTCTTCACCAGAATATCCCATTGCACAAAGAATTCTTCCCCAGTTTGCATCTTTTCCAAAAAATGCAGCTTTTACTAAACTTGATGAAATTACTGATTTTGCAAGACGACGGGCTGTTACATCATCTTTTGCTCCAGAAATATTACATTCAATCAGCCTTGAAGCACCTTCTCCGTCACCGGCAATTTTTTTTGCCATCTGAGTGTTTATGGCATTAAGGGCACTTAAAAAAGTATCAAAATCTTTGCCCTCAGCGCAAATTTCTGAATTGCCGGTCATTCCGTTTGCAAGAATTGTAAGGCTGTCATTTGTTGAAGTGTCGCCGTCAATAGAAACGCAGTTGTAAGTTATTTCAACGCTTTTTTTTATAGCCTTTTCAAGCATTTGTGAAGAAATTGCGCAGTCAGTTGTAATAAAACAAAGCATTGTGCCAAGATTTATGTGAATCATTCCGCTGCCCTTGCACATAGCCCCGATTCTGACAGTTTTGCCATCAAGCTCAAATTCTACGGCACATTCCTTGTAGTGAGTGTCGGTTGTCATAATTGCAGTGCGTGCCTCTTCGTGACCTTTTTTGCTTAATCCTTCCGCAAGTTTCTGAACATTATTTTCGATTACTTCTACGGGAAGCTGCTGACCAATTACGCCTGTTGAGCAGACAATTACATCTTCTTTTTTTACGTTCAACGCCTTTGAAACCGCTTCAGCCTCGCGAAGAGCATTTTCCATTCCCTGATTTCCGGTGCAGGCATTTGCATTTCCAGAATTTGCAATAACTGCCTGTGCCCTTCCGTCAGTAAGATTTTTTTTAGTAAGTTTTACACATTCAGCCTTAACTCTGTTTTGAGTAAAAACGCCCGCTGCGTTACATAATTTTTCGCTGTAAACAAGGGCTGTGTCGTTTTTAGTGCGGCCAGCCTTGATTCCACAAAGCATTCCGTTCGCAGTAAATCCAAGAGGAGCTGTAACTCCACCGTCAATAAATTGCATATTTATTCACTCCTGATAAAGTCTGTCAAAAAAGATAAATCATACTGAAATAAATTCCGAATGACATTATGAAGTAAACTTATTTAACAGTCCATTTTAAGCATATTCGCAGTTAAAATGAGAATGTGCACTAAATCTGTATTTTTATACTATTTTTTGTATATTTATACAATAGCCAGTTAAAAAGCCTGTCTGTACTTGAAATTGAATTTTCAAAGATTTTCTTTGTGATTTCTTCCAGCTGGCAGAACACAAAAGCGAAAAAAGACATTTTCTTTACGCAGAAAATTTTTGGGCGGTAAAAAAACACTAGCAAGGACTGTAGCGGTTGCCGAAGGCAAGTGTTTTTGCAAAGCAAAAATACCGCGCGAACAGCAAGCCGCGAAAGGCCTTTACAAAAAAAATTCTGCTCCAGATAAAAAAAACAAAAAACGCCCTTCATTTCTGAAAGGCGCATATTCTTACTAAAAATGTCTAATTCGTTAAAAGGCAGTGCGCCATAAAATCACGGATTTTTGCTATAAAGTCGCAATCGTCTTTTTTACACGTGCAATTGAACGCTCTGTTCCAAGCACGAGAATAGAACCGATTAA
>CAVCIJ010000295.1:0-10830 GCA_963601995.1 bacterium
GGATAAAAATGGATAAAAGAATTTATTTAAGCATTTTAACAGCATTTTTAGTTTCGTATGCAATCAGGGTTCTGCCGCTTACTCTTATCAGAAAACCAATAAAAAATCGCTTCATAAAATCATTTTTGTATTATGTTCCATACATAACTCTTGCTGCAATGACTTTTCCTGCAATTCTTGAATCAACGCAATCCGTTTACTCAGCAGCAATAGCTCTTATTGCCGGAATTGCTGCCGCCTGGTTTGGTGCAGGACTTTTTCCAGTAGCGTGCATAAGCTGTGCTGTAGTTTTCTTATCAGAACTGATTTTAGTGTAATTTACAATTTTTAACTTAAATAAAATTTTGATTAAAAAATTTAATAAGTTGTGTAATTATCTTGCGGTAGACAGAACATATATTATATAAAGAAATCAAAGTACTTTGGTTTAAGATGTGCCAATGATTCGGCAGTTTCTGAAGTTTGCTGCCAGTTAACAAAATCCCTTATCTAAAAAAGCCTAGCCCGGATAGTAGCGGCGCCGCAGGCGTTGCGAAGCAATGAAACCGCGGATAGCCGGATTCCTGGAAAAATTTTTTCTTATTAAGAAAGACTGTTTTGCAAAAAGAAAAATATGCTTCAAAAAAAATCTACTTGCCATTATACCCAGGAGATGTATATACTTGATAGTATACCAATACTCGCTTAGGGTATTAACGCGGAGAATAAAATGGCTGTGAAAAAAAATCAAACTGAAAAAAACTGCCCGATGTGCAAAAAAAAGGAAAGAAGTCCTGAAGAGTTTAAAAGCTTAATGAATCGGCTGAACCGGATCGAAGGGCAAATTCGGGGAATAAAAAAGATGCTTGAAAATGACGCTTACTGCCCAGATATTTTGATTCAAGTTTCTGCAATAAATGCGGCGCTGAATTCTTTTAGCAAGGTTCTTCTTTCAAATCATATTCACACTTGCGTTGTAGACGATATCAAGGCTGGAAAAACTGAAGTTATTGATGAACTTTGCGTAACTTTGCAAAAACTGATGAAATAAGAAATTTTTAAAAATCAAAAATACGGAGGCTTTTATGAAAAAATATGCGGTTAAGGGAATGAGCTGTGCAGCCTGCGTTGCCCGAATAGAAAAAGCTGTTTCAAAAGTCTCAGGCGTTTCTTCCTGCACTGTAAGCCTTTTAACGAATTCTATGAGCGTAGATGGAAATGCAAAAAGCAGCGACATAATTTCAGCAGTTACCAATGCGGGGTATAGTGCAAAAATTTTAAGTGATGAAAAAAATCGCAGTCAAAAAAAAATACTTCAATTGTCGAAAGTGAAGAACTTCTAAAAAACAGCGAAACTCCTGCTTTAATAAAAAGACTTTTTTGGTCACTGACTTTTCTTTTAATTTTGATGTATATAAGCATGGGACACACAATGTGGAACTGGCCGCTTTCTTTCTGGTTCTGCAAAGGCGGAGAAAATCACGTTGCAATTGCCCTTACACAAATGATTCTCGCGGCAATTGTAATGAGCATTAACAAAAAATTTTTTATCAGCGGATTCAAAAGTGCAATTCACGGTGCTCCTAATATGGACACTTTAGTTGCAATGGGTTCAGGAATTTCCTTTTTGTACAGTGTCGTTATGCTTTTTAAAATGACTGATGCAGTTCTTGCAGAAAACAGAAATCTTACAATGCAGTATATGCATAATCTTTATTTTGAAAGCGCGGCAATGATTGTAACTCTCATTACTGTGGGAAAACTTTTAGAATCAATTTCAAAAGGAAAAACTACAGATGCACTAAAAAGCTTAATGAAACTTGCACCAAAAACTGCAGTTCTTTTAAGAAACGGAAAAGAAATCACAGTAGAAATTGATGAAGTTCAAAAAGGCGACATTTTTCTTGTAAGGCCGGGCGAAAATATTCCTGTTGACGGAGTAATTTTAGAAGGCAGCACGGCAGTAAATGAATCATCTCTCACAGGCGAATCAATTCCAGTGGATAAGAGCGAAGGTAATGAAGTTTCAGCTGCCACAGTAAATTTTTCAGGTTTTATAAAATGCAGGGCAACAAGAGTTGGAGAAGACACTACTCTTTCCAAAATCATTCAGATGGTAAGCGACGCTGCAGCAACAAAAGCTCCTATTGCAAAAATTGCAGATCGTGTTTCCGGAGTTTTTGTTCCATCTGTTCTTGCAATTGCATTGTTAACATTTATTGTATGGCTTGTATCTGGAGCGGATTTTTCATTCAGCTTAAATAGAGCAATTTCTGTTTTAGTTGTAAGCTGCCCTTGTGCGCTTGGACTTGCGACTCCAGTTGCAATTATGGTTGGAAACGGAATTGGTGCTAAAAACGGAATCCTTTTTAAAACATCAGCATCTCTTGAGCAGGCAGGAAAAAGTCAGATTGTTGTGCTTGATAAAACTGGCACAATTACAAAGGGCGAATCTCTTGTTACAGACATAATTTCGTTTGAAGAAAACGAAATTGATTTTGTAAAAAAAGCCGCAAGTCTCGAAGCAAAAAGTGAACATCCTCTTGCTAAGGCGATTTTAAAAAAGGCTGATGAACTCAAAATCAAAACAGAAAAATCTCTTGACTTTACAGTTTTTCCAGGAAGCGGACTTTCAGCTGTAATCGGCGGAAAAAAAGTATACGGTGGAAATTTAAAATACATTGAAGGGCTTCTAAAAAAATCACCAGAAAATGAAAAAATTTTAAATCAGTTCAAAGAAAAATCAACAGAACTTTCTGAACAAGGTAAAACTCCTATCTTCTTTTTGGAAGAAGAAAAATTTCTTGGAATTATTGCAGTTGCAGATTCGCTAAAAGATGATTCGCCAAAAGCAATTCGCGAACTTCAGAATATGGGAATTACGGTTGTAATGCTCACAGGCGATAATGAAAAAACGGCAAATGCTGTCGGAAAAAAAGCGGGCGTTAACAAGGTAATCAGCAGTGTTCTTCCAGACGAAAAAGAAAAAGTTATAAAAGAATTTAAAAAATTTGGAAAAGTATGCATGGTTGGCGACGGAATAAACGACGCTCCTGCCCTTACCTCTGCTGATACAGGAATGGCAATTGGTGCCGGAACAGACATTGCAATTGATGCTGCTGACATTGTTTTGATGAAGAGTTCTTTAAGCGATGTGGCAGCAGCAATACGATTAAGCCGGCAAACAGTCCTAAACATTCGCGAAAATTTATTCTGGGCATTTTTTTACAATATAATTTTAATTCCAATTGCCGCCGGCGTTTACTACAAATGGCTTGGTCTTGATATGAATCCAATGTTTGCAGCGGCAGCAATGAGTCTTTCAAGTTTTTGCGTTGTAACAAATGCGCTTCGCTTAAATCTCTTCAATATCAGAAAGTCAAAAAATAAATGCAAAATAAAAAACAATTTGCAAATTACTGCAAATTTAAAAAATCAAGATAAAAAAGAAAATCCAAGTCTCGAACTTGAAAATAAATCCAAGGAGGCCAAAACTATGGCAACTGAAAAAACATTAAAAATTGAAGGAATGATGTGCACAAACTGTGAACGTCATGTCAAAGAAGCTCTTGAAAAAATTGACGGAGTTGAAAGTGCCAGTGCTGATCACACAAAGTCATGCGCAGTTGTAAAAATTACAAAAGAAATTCCTGACAGTGAATTTGAAAAAATAATTTCTGACGCCGGCTACACTTTTGTAAAAGACTAAGTCGAATTTCGAATTTTGCGGCTGTTACTGATAGAATTTTCGGTTAAAAAAAATCTATCAGTAACAAAATAATCCCGTGCGTTCACAGCCTGCTACTGACAAAATTTTCTGTCCAAAAAAAATTTACTTCTTAACAAAAATTGTGCGTGTTCGCAGCAAAACGTTTTCTTTTCGCAGAAAATTTATTTACCAAGAAGAAATTCTTCTTCAAGTACGCAGCGGCTGCACCTGTTACCAATAAGATTTTCAGTTAAGAAAAAATCAATTTCTTAACAAAACAATCCACAAATCAATTCACGGCGCCTTTTTTTTTAGCATTTCTATATTCAATCGGCGACATTTTATAAAATTCCTTAAAAGACGCAGAAAATTTACTTTGACTTTCATAGCCCACCTGCAAAGCAATTTCGCTTATGTTCAAATCAGTTTGCGACAAAAGTTCGGCAGCTTTTTCCATCCGATGCTCTTTTATGTGCGCAGCAATGGAAGTTCCGTAAATGTCTTTAAAAACAGTTTTTAATGTTGTTGGATTCATAGCAAATTTTTTTGCAAGCTCATCAATCGTAATCCGCATAAAAAGATTTTTTTTCATATAATCATGAACTTCTTTTATCTTATTTACTTGCCCATCAAGATATTCAGAATTTTCATTGATTTTTTCATGACGATTATCAAAATCCGGGCACGTTATTGCCATAAGTTTTTCTATCTGGCTGTGGAGAATTTGTGTTTTTGCAGAAGATGTTGATGAATAAAAAACTTCTTTTCCGTCACGCCAGCTTTCTATTAAACCCGAATCTTTTAAAATTTTAAGATGATGCGAAACCGCCGGATTTGTCATTTCCATTGCAGCAGCAATATTCTGAACACATTCTTTTGTATGACACAAAAACCAAAAAATTTTAAGGCGATTTGAATCTGAAAGTAAAGCAAAAATTTCTGAGACAGTTTTAAAATCATCATCTTTTGAAAGTTCCGCACATAAAAAATCAGTTTTAAAATATTCATTATGATTGTGAGGAAATGCCATTTTTTCTCCTGATAAAAAATTTTCAATGCAAACCTGCAGGTCAAATTTCGAGTTTTGCTGCAAGTTTTACTTACTTAGAGCGAATTTGCCGCAACAATTCCGCGTATTACTGAGAGAATTTACGGTCTAATAAAAAATTCTTTTCTTAACAAAATAATCCCATGCGTTCGCAGCCTGCTACTGACAAAATTTTCTGTCAAAAAAAAATTTACTTCTTAACAAAAATTGTGCGTGTTCGCAGCAAAGCGTTTTCTTTTCGCAGAAAATTTATTTGCCAAGAAGAAATTCTTCTTCAAGTACGCAGCGACCGCACCTGTTACCAAAGAAATTTTCAGTTAAGAAAAAATCACTTTTCTTAACTAACAAAAGTCTGCGGTTTCCTCTCCCTTTTAGAAATTCTTTTAGTCCAAAAAGAAATATCTTTTAGTTCAATATTGCGCTCACAACAAATCGATTATATATTTATTTTAACGATTAAACAAATACTTAATCGTTTGGTAAAAGAAAATTTAAGGAGAAACACCTATGAAAAAAACTTATGAAATTGAAGTAGACTGTGCAAATTGTGCAAACGAAATGGAAATTGCCGCAAAAAAAGTTGACGGAATTTTAGATGCAAATGTAAATTTTATGACCCAGAAAATGACTGTTGAATTTGCAGACGGAATCGACGAAAAAAAATTGATGAAGGCCGTAAGTAAGGCTTGCAAAAAAGTTGAACCAGACTGCGAAATCAATTTTTAGATTTTTATTTCTGTACAAATAACAGTGTTTTCGTCTTTGCTACAACTGCACATTCTTTTAAAGTTTGCGTTGTAAACTTTTTATGGGAGAGTTAAATGTCAAAAAAACAAACAAATATGCTTATCAGAATTATAATTGCAACAGTTCTTTTAGTTGCAATTCAATTTATTCCATTTGAAAAAATTCCCGGAAAAATTCCTGTAAAATTTATTCTTTACGTAATTAACTATTTGATAATCGGATTTGACATTTTAAAAAAATCAGGAAAGGGAATTTTAAACGGAAGAATTTTTGACGAAAATTTTTTGATGTCAGTAGCAACTCTCGGAGCATTCGCGCTTGCAATTTACAGTGCAAAAGGAAATCTTCTTGCGGTTGATGAATGCAACGAAGCGATTGCAGTAATGCTCTTTTATCAGATTGGAGAATTTTTCCAAAACAGTGCAGTCAGAAAAAGCAGAAAAAACATCACTCAGCTTATGGACATTCGCCCGGACTATGCAAACATTGAAAAAGACGGAAAACTCTTTCAAGTTGACCCGTCATCTGTAAAAAGTGGAAGCATAATTATAATTCAGCCTGGAGAAAAAATTCCTATTGACGGAATAATTCTTGAAGGTTCAACAACTCTTAACACAAGTGCTCTTACAGGAGAAAGTTTGCCTCGCGAAGTTTCTGAAGGAAACGAAGTTATAAGCGGAAGCATAAATCTTACCAGAGTAATCAAAGTAAAAACCAGCAGAGAATTTGGCGAATCAACAGTTTCAAAAATTCTTGAACTTGTAGAAAATGCCAGTTCAAGAAAGGCAAAATCTGAAGAATTTATTTCAAAATTCGCTCACATTTACACACCGGCGGTTGTTTTCAGTGCTCTTGCCCTCGCTTTTATTCCGCCACTTGCAAGACTCATTTTTGCACAGTTAAATCCAGACTGGGCAACATGGATTTACAGAGCGCTCACCTTCCTTGTAATCAGCTGTCCTTGCGCGCTGGTAATAAGCATTCCGCTTTCTTTTTTTGCAGGACTCGGAGGCGCAGGCAGTCAGGGAATTTTAATAAAAGGTTCAAATTTTCTTGAACTTCTTTCAAAAACAAAAGTAATTGTATTTGACAAAACCGGAACTTTAACAAAGGGCGTTTTTGAAGTTACAGGCGTTCACCACAGCACAATCGAAGACGAAAAACTTCTTGAATATGCAGCACTTGCAGAATGTGCTTCAAGTCATCCAATCAGCAAAAGTCTGAAATCTGCATACGGAAAAGAAATTGACAGAAACCGTGTAAGCGAAATCGAAGAAATCAGCGGATGTGGAATAAATGCAAAAGTTGACGGACATTCTGTAAGTGCCGGAAATGCAAAACTGATGAAAAAAATCGGCATAGATGCAATGGAATGTCATTCAGATGGAACAATAATTCACGTTGCAATCGACGGGAAATACTGCGGTCACATTGTAATTTCCGACGTTGAAAAGCCAAATTCAAAAAAGGCAATCGAAGAACTAAAAAAAGCCGGAGTCAAAAAAACTGTTATGCTCACAGGCGACTCAAAAAAGACCGCGCAAAAAGTTGCTCAAAATTTAAATCTAGATGAATTCCACGCAGAACTCTTACCGCAGGGCAAAGTCCTGCAGGTTGAAAGTCTGATTGAAGAAAAAGAAAAAAACGAAGTACTCGCTTTTGTAGGAGACGGAATAAACGACGCTCCAGTTCTCTCGCGTGCTGACATTGGAATTGCAATGGGAGCTATGGGAAGCGATGCCGCAATTGAAGCCGCTGACATTGTTCTTATGGACGACGATCCGCTAAAAATTTCAAAGGCAATAAAAATTTCAAGAAAATGCATAAAAATCGTTTACCAGAACATTGGCTTTGCACTTGCCGTAAAATTTGCCTGCCTGATTTTAAGCGTGTTTGGAATTACAAATATGTGGGCAGCAATTTTTGCAGATGTTGGCGTAATGATTCTAGCGGTGCTAAATGCAATCCGGGCGTTGAATGTAAAAAAAATCTAGCAGAAAATTTTTATTCTGGAGCAAATTTGTTTTCTTACGGCCGGCCTTCCAGCCTTCGCTATTCGCTCATTCCAGTGCTTCGCGCTGGAACTTCGGGCTTCCACGCCGGGCTAAGTTTTTGTTACCGCCCGCAATTTTTTTATAATTTAAGGCTGTCCAAAACCTTATAAAAAGGACATCTTGTAAAAAATCAATTTCACCACTTGTAATTATTTATTGGACAGCCTTTATAAATTTTTTATCGCGTAAAAAAACTCAATTAAAAAACTTTTATTTTATACTTCCATTTTTTATATTTTCCTTAATCACAGAATCTATAAAATCAAAAAGAATTTCTGAACCCTCCTTTGTTTTTCCTTTCTGCTGTCGGCCATAAATCTGCTCCCTTTTTACATTGTGCCTTTTCCAGTCCTGGCCGCCGTTACTGTTATTTAAAAGAAGTGGCTGAAGATTGTCCATTGTATGCGCAAAATTTGCTTCAGGCGTTACGTTCTCTTCAAATTCATCAAAAATCCCTGAAAGCTCATTTTTTTGATCCTCTGGAAGCAAAGAATAAATTCTCTTTTTTGCCTCCTCTTCCCTAGCCTTTTGAGTTTTCTGTCCCTCACTGTCATAAGCGTAAGTGTCGCCGGCATCAATTTCAACAATGTCGTGAATTAAACACATCAGCATAACTTTTGCAATATCAATTTTTTTGTTTGAATATTCTTTTAAAAGATAAGCCATAAGTGCCATATGCCAGGCATGCTCAGCGTCATTTTCTCTTCTGCCGTTTTTGCTGATATGAGTCTGCCTTAAAATATTTTTTTCCTGATCAACTTCAAGAATAAAATCAATTTGCTTTTTTAAGCGATTATCCATTTCCATTTATCTTACACTCCGCAATTTTTTTTACAAAGTTTCTAGAATTCTTTTGCTGTTCTCATTTATGAGACTTACCGCTTCATTTTCTGAAATACATAAAACTTTTGCAATATCAGAATAAATTCTTTTTATTAAAAAAATTGAACTGTCACTTCCTCCAAGCCACAGCTCAGAATCAGGATTATCAGTTTCGGCAAGAATTCTTTCTTTAGGACAGATTTTTAAAAGCTGCTGAATTTTCACAGAGCGCGCAGTTTCACAGCCAAATGTAAAGTAACTGCCGCGGTGCAAAAACTCTTCAAAAAGATCGCGCGGGCCGTCATACCAGTGAATAATCGGCTTTGCAAAAGGATAATCTTCAAGAATGCGGCAAATTTTTTCTTCAGCATTTTTTGTATGAATTACGCAGAATTTTTTTGTTTTGTTGCAGTGCTCAAGAAAAAAACGCAAAACTTCTTCCTGTTTTTCTTTGCCCGCTTTGTCATACCAGCAAAAATCCATTCCAATTTCGCCAATTATTTTTGACGCAGAACAAAGATTTTCATACAAGAAAATTTTCTTTTCATCAAAAAATCCGACGTTCATCGGATGTATGCCAAATCCAGTTACAATTTTTGAATTTGTTTTTGAAAGTGAATTTTTTTTCTGAATCTCAAGATTTTTTTCAAAAGATTTTTCATCACTACTTGCAGAAATTATTACACCAGAAAAATTTTTTAGCTGGAAAAAAAGTTCATCTTCATTTTTATAAAAATCAAGATGAGTGTGAAAATCAATATAAAAAGAATTTTCTGTTTCTTCCATAAATTTTTAATCCGAAGTACAAAGCATTTCTTCTCTAAAATCAGCAGGAATTCCGTGCCAGCAAATTTTTCCTTTTTTTATCAGAATAATTTTATCAGCAAGATTTTTTGCCTCATTTATATCGTGAGTAACCATTATTCCTGTAAATGAAAATTTTTTTTGCAAATCGCAAATCAAAGAAGACATTTTTTTTCGCAATGGAGCGTCCAGTGCCGAAAGCGGCTCGTCAAAAAGCACAAGACTGGGATTTGTAATGAGCGTTCTTGCAAGGCAAACTCTCTGCGCTTCTCCGCCGGAAAGCGTATCGGGAAAACGATTTTCAAATCCCTCAAGATTAAAATCCTTTAAAAAATCACTTGCCCTCGCCCTCGCCTCTTTTTTTTTCATTCCCGAAGAAACAAGTCCGTAAGCAACATTATCAGCAACATTTAAATGATTAAAAAGGCTTTTGCTTTGAAAAACCATTCCGATTTTTCTTTTTGCAGGCGGAAGATTTGTAATTTCCTTTTCATCAAGAAAAATTTTCTGCTGTGCACCAGGCTTATCAAGTCCAGAAATCAGACGCAGCACAGTTGATTTTCCACTTCCACTTGGGCCCACAATGCAGGTCATAGTTTTTTTTTCACATTCAAATGAAACGTCAATGCTTACCGAAGAAAAATTTTCAGCAAGATGTTCGGCACAAAAATAAGCCATAAACTTCTCCCATAAAAGTCAAAATCAACCATCATTTTTTTTAATCGAAAAATTTCCCAATGAAAAAAACATAATGCAAACAAATGCAAGCACAAGTCCCGCAGCACAAGCCTCGTTAAATCTGTATGCGCCTGCAAGTCTGTAAGTAAAAAGCGAAAGTGTTGTAAACTTCGGAATTGAAAGCACAAGAGGCAGAGTTGTATCGCCGGCGCTCATTGCAAAGCAAAATCCAAATGCACTTAAAAGACTTTTTTTGCAGGATGGAAAAAGAATTCTTTTGCACACATCAAATTTATTCTTTGAAAGAAGAAAAGCGCTGTCCAAAGTTTCAAACGAAATTTTTGTCATTTCAGGATAAATTGTTTTAAAGGCAAGCGGCCAGTTAAGCAAAGTCTGCGCTACAATAAGACAAAGGGCATTCCCTTTTTTTACAAAAAAAATTATTAAAACACCAAAAACAACGCTCGAAACGCACATTGGAATTACTGGAAAAATTCGCAGAACTGAATTGAGAAAATTTTTCTTTTTATTTTCACAAAAGCGCAGCAATGCTGAATAGCAAAATCCAAAAAAACTGCACAAAAACGCAGTACATAAAGCAACAAGAACACTTGTAAAAACTGAAGTCAAAAAACTTTTCATTTTAAAAATGAGGGCAAAACTTTTTAAACTTAAAAAATTTCCACCAGAAGAAGAAAAAGCATTTTTTACAATTCCAAAAAGCGGCATCAAAAAAAATAAAAAAATCAAAATCATTACAAAAGAAAAAGATATAATTTCAAAAGATCCTTTTATTCTCGGATTTTTTTCAGCGGGATTAAAAAAAAGCCCCTTTTCCTTTGAAGATGAATTTTCTACAAATAAATATAAAATCGTAACTGAACACAAAATCAAAGTTTCAACAAGCACAAGAAAAAATGCAGTTTTAAAATCTAAACTTGCTCTTGCAGCTTTATAAATTTCGACTTCCAAAGTTGAATTTCCAATTC
>CAVCIJ010000296.1:0-3972 GCA_963601995.1 bacterium
TGTTTACGTAGGGCAGAGCAGAAGTTATAAGTTTTCTTTTCATATTATTTTATTCTCCAAAAGCCAGTGCAAATTTTTTTTAAGGAATCGTCTGAAAAGTTGCGAGTTTCTTTAAAAATATTAACTGTAAGATTATAGTTTTTATTGACTTTGTATTCAAGACGGATAAAAATGCGAATGAAATTCGATAAAGACAGGCAGTTTTTTTTGTTTTAGAAAATTTATCTAAGAAAGCTCTGAAAATTGCAATTTTTAACAGATAATCTTAAGTAAGAGATAAAAAAGTCCTGCCGAACTTTTCAGCAGGACTGAAAATTTATTTAAGAAATTTTATTTATAAAAAATGTGCAGAAAGTTTTTATTCTATTTATAAATGATGTTTTTATTCTTTTTCTTAAGAAAACTATGTCTGCTGTTTTTACAGCACCAACTCCGTAAACAACCCATTGATTTTCATTTTTAAACACGATTATTGCTGATTTCATATTGTTCGGTGAAATACAGTTAAATTTTTCAAAAATTTTAAGTGTGTTAAGATTTTCAGATTCGTAGTAATAATATTCAGAAGTTTTTTCTGTTGTAATCTGCGTATTTATAAGTCCGAGCGGCTCCATGTAAAGATCAGCAATGGTTATAAGCGAATTGCCTTCTTCTTTGCTCGAAATAATTTTAGCACTTGAGTAAAGATCAAAATATTGCTGATGTCTTTCAGACCAATACGGAATCCCAACATAATCATCAATTTTCATAATTGAACTGTCAAATTTTTCTATAAAATCTTCATTTCCTTCAACCGGATAAAATTTAATGACTTCGGCAATGTAAGCGGGTTTTAGATTTTGCATAAGATTTTTTAATTTCTTAACAGCATAATTATCGCTTTCGAGGCAAAGTTTGTCGTAGGACTGTGTCTCTATAATTACAGTTTCGCCATTTTCAAAAGAACTGCGGTTTTCATCTGTTATATTTTTGTTAAAAATTTCAGTTGCGTAGATTTGACCAAAAAATGCAGCAAAAAATACAAGAAAAATACTTTTCCTAAAAAATTTCATTATCATTCTCCTATAAATAAAAAATTTTGCAATGTAAACTTTCTAAAAGACCGTGCGATTTCAGCGGAATTTTATCTAATCCTTCTATAAAAATTTTCACCAAAAATACTTTTTTTACAAAAGACCATTTATTTAATCGCTAATAATTCAGCAATTATAACAGTAAAAAAGATTGAGTTCAATTCTGCTGTCTTATTTGTGTAAACAGATTTTTAGTGCTATAATTACAAAGTCTTTGCCTGAAAAAAATAAGTCTTTTCTTAGTTTGTGCTTATAATTTTATTTTTTAAGACTGATTTTTTAATGATTCAAGGTAAGGGATTTGGAGAAAAAAAATGCCGATTTCACCTTATATTAAAGAAACTATGACCAGCAAAAGTGCCGGTGTTATAAGAAAAATGTTTGAGGAAGGAATTAAACTCAAGGCTAAATACGGAAATGACAATGTTTTTGATTTTAGTCTTGGAAATCCTGATTTAGATCCGCCTGAAGAAGTTTTTACGGCAATTGAAAAGGCTGCTTCTCTGCGCGAAAAAAATGTGCACGGTTATATGCCGAATGCCGGATATCCTTTTGCCAGAAAAGCAATGGCTGAAAAAACAAAAAAAGAGCAGGAAACAGAAGTTTCTGAAGATTGTATTGTTATGTCTGTGGGTGCTGCCGGAGCTTTAAATTCACTTTTAAAGGCAATTCTTTCTGAAGGAGACAATGTTGTAGTTCCGTCTCCTTATTTTTCAGAATACAAACATTATGTTCATAATTTCGGCGGAAATCTTGTGGAAGTTCCAACAAAGGAAGATTTTTCGCTTGATGTAAAGTCAATAAAATCAGCTTTAAACGAAAAAACTGCCGCTGTTTTAATAAATTCACCGAATAATCCAACGGGACGTGTTTATTCTGAAGAAGACATAAAATCTCTTGCACTTGCACTTGAAGAACATTCTAAAAAGTGCGGAAGAAAGCCTTATTTGATTTGTGACGAGCCTTATCGTGCCATTATTTATGACGGAAAAAAAGTTCCTCCTGCATTTAAATTTTATGACAGTGCCGTAATTGTAACTTCATTTGCAAAAAATTTAAGTCTTCCAGGCGAAAGAATCGGTTATATTGCGGTAAATCCTACCTGTCCCGACAAAGATGAACTTGTGGCAGCCTGCGGTTTTTCAACGAGAGTGCTTGGTTTTGTAAATGCGCCAGCCTTAATGCAGAGAGTTGTTAGTGAATGCTGGAATGCAAAAGTTGACTATTCGCTTTACGAAAAAAGACGAAATGAACTTATGGAAGTTCTTGACGAAGCCGGAATAAAACACGTTGTTCCAGAAGGTGCATTTTATATGTGGTGCAAGGCTCCGGATTGTTTTTGCGATGATGATATGGCTTTTTGTGATTATCTGAAAAAATATATGATTTTAGGTGCTCCGGGAAGCGGTTTTGGAGGAAAGGGCTGGTTCAGGCTTTCTTACTGCGTGAGTGAAAAATGCATTCTTGATTCAAAAAAGGCTTTTGTAAAGGCAATGGAAGATTTAAAAAATAGTTGATTTTTTGATTTTTTAATAAAGCATTTGGTAAAAAATTATTTTCCATGCTTTTTTCACCAGCTGCCTGCGGGTTTTAATTTGCTGATATAATACTAATTAAAACGTTGCGGTTTTTAAGTTAACTCTAAAAATTACAGTTTTTGGAGATTTTCTAAATTTGGAGGATAAAATGAAAATTTTAATGGTTAGCGCAGAAGCCGTTCCCTTTGCTAAAACTGGCGGACTTGCTGATATGGTTAGTGCACTTGCAATTCAACTTGCAAAAATGGGTCACGATGTAAAAATTGTTATGCCGCGCTATTACAAAATTGACAGATCTAAACTTACGCATCTTGAAGGTCCTATGGCAATTGCTGCCGGTCAGATTGAAACTTGGTCTGCTGTTTATACAACAAAGATGCCTGGCTGCGATGCTCTTCCAGTTTATTTTATTGACCACGAACTTGCTTTTGGGCGAGATGGAATTTACGGCGTTCCTTCAGAAACTGATTTTCATGATAATCCATATAGATTCAGCATACTTTGTCACGGAGCCTTTCAGCTTTGCAGAAAACTCAACTGGTATCCAGATATTATTCATGCACATGACTGGTCAAGTTGTTTAGCGCCAGTTCTTTTAAAAAATGTTTGCCGCTACTGCGGATTTGAAAAAACAGCTTCGGTTCTTACAATTCATAATCAGGGATATCAGGGACAGTATTCTAAGGATTCATTTCCTGCTCTTGGAATTGACTGGGGACTTTATTACGGTGCAGGATTTGAGCACAACGGCGGAATAAATTTTCTTCAGGCCGGTATTTCCTGTGCTGACATGGTAACAACCGTTTCTCCAACTTACGCCACTGAAATTCAAAGTCCTGAAGGCGGATTTGGAATGGACGGACTTTTAAGGCTTAGAAAAGATGTTATAAAAGGAATCTTAAATGGTGCTGATTTGCGTCAGTGGAATCCAGAAATCGATAAAAAAATTCCGTTTAATTATTCTGCAAAAGATATGTCAGGAAAAGCAAAATGTAAGGCTGAACTTCAAAAGCGAATGGGACTTGAAGTAAATCCGAATGTCCCTGTTGTGGGAATGGTTACGCGTCTTGTGGAGCAAAAAGGAATTGCTGAAGTATTTGCACCGACCTATGGTTCAATTTATCAGATTTGCTCAGAAATGAAGATGCAGTTTGTTGTTTTAGGAAGTGGTGAAAAATGGTGTGAGGCAGAAATAAATAGTCTTCAGTCAAAATTGCCGAATTTCAAAGCTTATATCGGTTATGATGATGCTTTAAGTCATTTAATTGAATCGGGAAGTGATTTTTTCCTTATGCCTTCAAAATATGAGCCTTGCGGATTGAATCAGATTTATTCAATGCTTTACGGAACTCTTCCAATTG
>CAVCIJ010000297.1:0-5659 GCA_963601995.1 bacterium
AATCTTGCTGCCGAAAGGGGAATTACTCTTGCTCAGGTGATTGAAAATGCAAAAACTGATGATTCCTACGATATTTTTGTTGACACTCATCAGGTTGAACTTGCAAGAAAAGAAAGCTGCGTTTTAGGAAGCCGGCTCGCAATCTGGATGCTGAAAGAAGCTGACCTAAAAGTTTATCTTCTCGCGAATGATGAAATTCGTGCAAAAAGAATTTTAAACAGGGAAGGTGGAAATCTTGATGAAATAAAGGCTTTTACTGCGATGCGCGACAGCGAAGATAGCCGGCGATACAAAAAACTTTATAACATAAACAATACAGATTATTCTACAGCAGATTTAGTTATAGATACTGCGGATAAAAATCCGGAAGAAATTGTGGAACTTATTGTTGCTGAACTAAAAAAGCGTTCTCTTTTGTAAATTTTTAATTTTTCTTAAATTTTATAACTTCTTTTAAAATAAAAAGCGCCGTTAGAAACGTAAAAATTTCTAGCGGCGTAAAAAATTCTAAAACTTAAAATCAGTATTTTGAATCAGCGTAGCCAATCCAGCCTTCATTTTCAATCAGTGCCTTTTCAAAGCCTTCAAGTTTGAAAGGATAACTTTTTGAAAGTGAGCCTGCAATCAGTTTTACTTTCCAAGTTCCGTCTTCTTTCTGCTCTATTTTGCATTCTGTATCTTTATCAGCAAAAGTTCTGAACATATCTTCAATATCTTTTTTAGGCATATCAAGCGCAAGAAGTCCGCAGTTATACATATTCTGGCGGAAAATGCGTGCAAAATTTACTGCTATAACGCAGTAAATTCCGTTAACTTCAAGCGCCCACGGAGCGTGCTCTCTGCTTGAACCGCAGCCAAAGTTCTCGCGGGTAATAATAACTTTTTTCCCAATAATATCTTGCTTCGGATTAAATCCATCAAGCTTTAAATCTTCAAGAAGATAAGGCTTTAAAGCCTGCTTTGAATTTTCAGTAAGATACTTTGCAGGAATGATTTCGTCAGTGTTAATATCTGAGCGATCCAAAAAAAGAACTTCTCCACCAAACTGTTTCATAGTGTTCCCCTAATTTATGAGATTTTCTCAGCCCTTGTACAGTTCTGAGTTTGTGATTGTTCCAGTAATTGCAGTTGACGCCGCAGATGCAGGACTCATCAAGTGAACCATTCCACCCTTTCCCATGCGTCCGTTAAAATTGCGGTTTGTTGTAGAAGCACAGACTTCACCTTCGGCAAGAACGCCATTGCTCATTCCCAGACATGCTCCGCAGGTTGGATTTGTAACGCAGAATCCGGCATCCATAAAAATGTCAAGCAAACCTTCGTCCATTGCCATTTTAAAGATTTTTGGAGTTGCAGGACTTACAATTCCCCTTACTCCCTGAGCAATATGATGTCCCTTAAGAATTTGAGCTGCAATGCGCAAATCAGAAATGCGTCCGTTTGTGCAGGAACCAATATAAACCTGGTCAACCTTTGTGCCCTTCATTTCAGAAATTTTCTTAATCTGATCCGGCTTATATTCCACAGTGCAAACAGGATCCAAATCTGAAAGGTCAAACGTATAAACCTTTTCATATTCAGCATCGTCATCGTCCTTCCATTTGCTATATTCTTTAAGAGCGTCTTCTTTTGTAGCAAATTCATCTTTGATAAAAGGCCACAAATATTCAACTGTTGTCATATCAGGAAAACAAATTCCGCTTGTAGCACCAGCTTCAACAGCCATATTGCAGATAGTCATTCTTTCTTCCATGCTCATATTGTCAATAATCGAACCTGTAAATTCCGCAACACAGTTTGTTGCTCCGTTAGTTCCAATCTGTCCAATCAAATAAAGAATAACATCTTTTGCAAAAACGCCTTCCTTAAGTTTTCCGTTCAAAACAAATTTAATTGCCTTAGGATCCCTGAAAGAACAAACGCCTTTTAAAATTCCAACTTCGAGGTCAGTCGTACCAACTCCGGCTGCAAATGCACCAAAAGCTCCGTGAGTACAGGTGTGGCTGTCTCCCATAATCACAGTGAATCCAGGATGAACAAATCCCTTTTCCGGGAAAATTGCGTGACATACACCGTTGTTTCCAATATCAAAAAAATCTTTAATGTCATTGCGTTTAGCCCAATCGCGCAAAATTTTTTCCTGAAGTGCACACTTACTGTCTTTTGCAGGAGTAACATGGTCAATTACAGCCTTAATCTTTGTATTGTCAAAAACACGATCTTTTTTGCGTTCTACAAGATCATTTATCGCAATTGGAGTAGTGATTTCGTGGCAGAAAACTCTGTCAAGCTTCAGAACATTAGTTCCAGGAAACGGCTGCTCAACCATATGGGCGTCAAAAATTTTCTGTGCTATAGTCTTTCCCATAAAAGTACCTCTTTTTTTCGAATATAAAACTATTTCAAAGTATATTTAGTTACAATGTTTCTGACAAGTTGATTATAAATGATTTTTTTTCTTTTTTGGGAGCGAACGCCAGCTTTTTGCAGAAAATTTTATAAAAAAACAAAGCATATTATCAGGAATCCGACCTTTCGCGGTTCCGGCTTTCGCCTTCATTGCTTCGCAACTCACTTCGTTCGCCGCTACACGTGCGGGCTAGGTCTTTTTTTGTTATTTTTTTAAGATGCCATTTAACTTACAACATTTTGAGGCTTGCCATTTAAAAATGCCCTGAAATTTTCTACAACAATGTTTAAAAGCCTCTGCCTGGTTTCTGTTGCTGCCCAGGCAATGTGCGGAGTTAAAATACAGTTTTTTGCGCCCAAAAGCGGATTATCTTTTTTCATCGGTTCTTCGCTTATAACATCTGCGGCGTAACCTGCAATTCTTTTTTCATCAAGTGCCTTTTTTACAGCTTTTTCATCAACCAAGAGTCCCCTCACCGTGTTTATAAGGTAAGAAGTTTTTTTCATTAAGTTCAGAGTTTTTTCATTTACAATTTTATTCGTTTCGCTCGTTAAAGGAGCGTGAAGGCTTAAAAAGTCACTTTGCCTGAATAAAGTTTCTGTATCAACAGGGTTTTTAATTTCGCTTCCAGGCGTTCTTGTGTGAATAATAACATTCATTCCGTAAGCTTCAGCAATTTTTGCAACTCTTTTTCCAATATTTCCAAATCCAAAAATTCCTAGTGTCTTACCTTCAAGTTCAATTGGCGGAACTTTCCAATAGCAAAAATCCCTGCTTTTTATCCAATCGCCAGCCATAACGCTGTCTGAATGAAGCTGAGTCCGACAGGCAAATTCGCTTATAAATGCAAAAACAAGCTGAGCAACTCCAGCAGTTGAATATGAAGGAACATTTGTTACAGTAATATTGTGTCTTCTGCAGGCTCCAAGATCAATTACGTTGTAACCTGTAGCCTGAACGCCAATATATTTTAAATTTGGGCATTTTGAAAGAATTTCTTCTGTAATGTTGATTTTATTAAGAAAAATTGCGTCACTGTCAGCAATTCTATTTGCCACATCTTTTTCTTCTGTGCGGGGGTAAACAAAAAGCGCTCCAAATTCTTCCAGCGGCTTGTAAGATAAGTCTCCAGGATTCAGAGCGTTTCCATCAAGTATTGTAATTTTCATCTTTTTACTGTCAGATAAATCAACCGAGAACTGTAACTCCAGTTGAACTTATTGCCGCGTTGATTGCATCTTCGATTCCTGCAGTTCCTTCGTCAAAATCTACGCAAACCTGGCATTTTGCCACTGTAGAAACTGAATTTGTAACTCCAGCAACTGCTTTTACAGCAGAATCAACTTTAGATGCTGTTCCGTCATCATCCATACCGGCAACATAAATCTTTTTCTGCATTTAAAGTCCCCCAAAAAGTGATATCACAATTATATAAATGTATTTTTTTTATTCAAGATTCTTTTTGCAGATTTTTTAGTTTTATATTTTGGCGGCAGAATTTTTTGCTGGAAATTAGTATTTTTTTTGAGTTTAATCTGAATATTTTGTTTTTACAGTTGACCCAAGCTGACCGCAGGCACCAGAAATTTTTGAGCCACGCTTTATTCTTAAGTTTACATTGAGTCCGGCTTCTTCAAGCATTGAAAGAACTTTTTTGCATTCATTTGCGCTCGGAGTCTTAAAATTCAACGTGCCTACAGGATTCCAAGGAATAAGATTTATGTAAACGTCAAGCCCCTTTGCAAAGTCAATCATCTGCTGCACACTTTTTGAATCAGTGTTTTTTTCAGCAAGAAGGGCAGCTTCCAATGTAACTCTTTTACCCGTTTTTTCAATATAATATTTTATGGCTTTTTTTAGTTCCGGAAGAGGATTTCCCTTTGCAACCGGCATAAGTTCTTCTCTTAAAGAAGGATTCGCTGTTGTTAAGGAAACTGCAAGCCTCATTTTAGGACCGTTGTCTGCAAGATTGTAGATTCCGCTGCAAATTCCGCAGGTACTTAAAGTAATTCTTCTTGACGAAAGAGCACGCCCGTTTTTGTCAGTTAAAATAGCAACTGCTTTTCTGATTGCTTCAAGATTTTGCATTGGTTCGCCCATTCCCATAAAAACAATATTGTCTAAGTGACCGGCTTCCTTTTCCATGTACATAAATTCTTCTGCAATTTCTCCGGCAGTTAAATTTCTTGCAAGACCAAGCTGCCCTGTTTGGCAGAAAGCGCAGTTCATTGCACAGCCAGCCTGACAGCTTACGCAGGCAGTTTTACGATCTTCTTTGTCTGTTAAAAGAACTGTTTCAATTGCAAGAGAATCTTTTAGTGTAATTTGAAGTTTTATTGTTCCATCATCGTCTTTTAAAATCTGACTTATTTTTGATGAATAAAGACAGGACTTTTCCTCAAGAATTGCTTTTGTGTTCTTATCAAGATTTTTCATTTCGTCAAAAGTCTGAACGCCCTTTGAAATCCACTGATAAATTTGTTTTGCACGAAACAAAGGCTTTAAATCAAGTGCCTGTGCAATTTCTTCCGGAAAAAGTCCAATTAAAGATATTTTGTCCATAAATGTGACTCAAGAATTTTTAGATGCCTGAAGCACCGCTTTGAATTTTTTCTACATATTCATTTATAGCCTGGCTTTTTATTCCAAATTTTTGAAAACTCGATAGAGTATCAAGGGCAGCTTTTTTGTCGCCAAATTTTATATAGCAGTCTGCGAGATCAATGTAAAGACGGTAATTTTTTTCATCGTTACGAATCAAATTTTTGAGTCTTTCAATCGCTTCCTTATATTTGCCTTCACCTTTGCAAATAAGCGCAAGTCCAAGAGCTGCATAAACATCAAAGTCAATATCCATTGCGCGGTTGTAGTAATCTGCGGCTGTTTTATAGTCGCCCATATTTCTGTAGGCATCACCGACTCTTGTAAGAATAACCTTGTTTTTTGGGTCAATTTCAAGAATTTTGTTCCAATATTCAACTGACCTGAACTGCTGGTTCATTCCGCGGTAACAGTCAGCAATTCCAAAAAGTGCATAAAAATTCTTTGGATCCATTTCAAGCGCTTTTTCAAAGTATTTTAGTCCCTTATCAAAGGTCTTGAGTTTTCTGTGGCAGTTTCCAATTGATGTAAGAACCCTTATGTCAACTGATTCTGGATTTGAATCAAGCATTTTTGTCCAATAATAAAGAGCGTCTCGGTATTCCTTAAAATCATAATGAAGATGACCAAGCCCAATCAGTGCGTAAG
>CAVCIJ010000298.1:0-4400 GCA_963601995.1 bacterium
GAGTTGACGAAGGAACTGTAAAAGTTAAGGCAACAGCCGGTGGAGTTGAGTCTGAGGAAGTTTCAATTACAGTAAACAAAATAGATGTTACAAGTGTAAGCCTTACAGCAAGTTCTGTATTGGTAGGCGGAGAAATTACATTGACTGCAACAGTTTTGCCAGAAAATGCAAGTAATAAAACTGTAACTTATACAATTACAGATGGCAGCGATTACGCAACACTCAGTGGCGATAAACTTACAGGAGTTACCGAAGGAACTATAAAAATTAAGGCAACAGCTGACGGAGTTGAGTCTGAGGAAGTAAGTGTAAAAGTTGTTTCTGGATTTGTAAAAATTCCTGCAGCTTCAATTACTGGTTCTGAAACATGGACACCAAGTTCTAACGTATTTGTAAGCGGACGTGCACTTGAAATTGCTTCTTTCTATATGAGTGATCATGAAGTAACAGAAGATGAATTTACAGCAGTTTTTGGCGCAGCACACTCTACAAACTCAGATTATAGCGGAACTTTGGGTAATACTCCTCAAGTTTATGTAAGCTGGTATCATGCAATTATATACTGTAATAAACGTTCTGTGCAGGAAGGATTAACTCCTTGTTACACAGTAAAAGGTGTTACAGACTGGGAAAATTTTGCTTGGGGAAGTACTCCTGGTAGTGTTAATGACACTTGGGATGCTGCAACCTGCGACTTTACTGCAAACGGCTACCGCTTACCAACAGAAGCAGAATGGGAATGGGCAGCTCGTGGTGGACAAGACTACACTTACGCCGGAAGTAATACTGTAGATGATGTGGCTTGGTATCGAGATAATAGTTCTGATAAAAGGCATGAAGTAAAACAAAAAAATGCTAACGGCTATGGTTTATATGATATGAGTGGCAATGTTAGAGAATACTGCTGGGATTTTTATACTGCTACTTTGACCGCTGATGTGGCTGAAACAGGACCTGATTCGTCAGATACTGAGACATATCGTGTACTACGTGGTGGTGCTTATTCTTATTTTGCTACAAGTTGCACTGTTGCTTCGCGTTCGAGTCAAAAACCGAGTTATGGGGTTTACAAAGAAGGTTTCCGCGTAGTTCGTAACGCAGAGTAAATCTTTGTTATTCTGAACTTGTAAAAAAACGCATGTCGTAATTATTGCTGATATAGCACGCATAAAAACATAGCGTTTTCTTTTGCTGCCTCGTAAAAATTGCAATTTTTACGAGGCTTTCTAAACACAAAACTGGGCTGTTCAAGAAGAGCAGCTCAGTTTTTTTTTATAAGATTTATAAGTGATTTATTGCCTTATATTGTCGATTTTAACGGAATTTTGTATTATTGAGGGTGTTTGAAAAACGACGTTCCAGTTTATTTTCAAATGCACAGAAAAATTCTGAGATTTTTTTTACTTTCCTGGATTTTTCATATTTTTATATCAGCTTATTTAAGGAAATACTTATGGCAGATGAACTTCTTAAAATTTCTAATCTTAGCACCAATATTGGTGAAAAAAATATTTTAAAAGATATATCGCTTTCGATTGCTAAAGGCGAAACTCACGTTCTTATGGGACCGAACGGAGCTGGAAAATCAACTTTAGGCTACACTTTAATGGGAAGTCCAGAATACACGGTTACTTCTGGAAAAATCGAATTTAACGGTGAAGATATTACTGAACTTAGTGCTGATGTGCGTGCAAAAAAAGGAATTTTTTTAAGTTTTCAGGAGCCTCTTGAAGTTCCGGGAATTTCTTTGGAAAGTTTTATACGTTCTTCTTTAGCACAGGTGAGCGGCACAAAAATTAAGCTTTTTGCATTTCAGAAAGAACTTGAAAAGGCAATGGACATTCTGAATATGAATCACAGTTATGCTGAGCGTGACTTAAATGTTGGCTTTAGCGGCGGTGAAAAAAAGAAGAGTGAAATTTTACAGCTCTTGATGCTTAAGCCTAAATTTGCAATTTTGGACGAAACTGATTCTGGTCTTGATGTTGATGCCGTTAGAACAGTAAGTCGTGGAATTGAAGAATACCAGAAGTTAACCGGCGGTTCTCTTTTAATCATTACTCATTCAACACGTATTTTGGAAAGTTTAAAAGTTGATAAAACTCATATTATGGTAAAAGGTCATCTTGTTCATACAGGTGATGGAAGTCTGATTCAAAAAATCAACGAGGAAGGCTTTGATGAATTTATTCCTCAGGAAATTAAGGATGCTGAACGTAAGGAAAAACTTGCCCTTGCCGCAAAAAATGCAATGGATTCAGTAAAAAAGAATGCGGCTATGGAACTTGAGGGAATGAACATGGAAGATGTAAAGAAAAGTGTTAACGGAGGTCTTTAATTAAATGTCTGCTGATGAAAAAACTCAGGTTAGCGATATAGACCGTTCTCTTTATGACTTTCGCTACGAGGAAAATGACAGGGATTTTTATAAAATAAGAGCCGGTCTTGATGAATCAATTGTAAAAAAAATCAGTGATGAAAAACAGGATCCTGAATGGATGCGGGACTGGCGCTTAAAATGTCTGCGCTTATATAATCAGATAAAAGAGCCTGAATGGGGACCTGATATTCGTGATTTGGATATTCAAAAAATTGTAACTTATGTAAAGCCAAAAACTGAAATGGCGGCAAAATGGGCCGATGTTCCAGATGATATAAAAAATACATTTGAAAAACTTGGAATTCCCGAAGCTGAGCGCGAAAGTCTTGCTGGAGTTGGTGCACAGTACGACAGTGAGCTTGTTTATCACAATGTAAAAGATGAGGTTGCTGAGCAGGGCGTTGTTTACACTGATTTTGAAAGTGCATTAAAGTCAGAAGAATACGGTCAGATGGTAAAAGACTATTTTATGCATCTTGTGCCTCCCACTGACCATAAATTTGCGGCGTTACACGGTGCTTTGTGGAGTGGCGGAAGTTTTGTTTATGTTCCAAAGGGCGTAAAGGTAAAAATTCCACTTCAGTCATATTTTAGACTGAATGCAGCCGGAGCAGGACAGTTTGAGCATACGCTTATTATTGTGGACGAAGGTGCTGATCTTCATTTTATTGAAGGCTGTTCTGCACCAAAATACAATGTTGCTAATTTGCATGCTGGCTGTGTTGAACTTTATGTTAAAAAAAATGCACGGCTTCGTTATTCAACAATCGAAAACTGGTCAAAAAATATGTACAATTTAAACACAAAACGTGCGATTGTTGAAGAAAACGGCAGAATGGAATGGGTAAGCGGAAGTTTTGGAAGCCACATTTCATATCTTTATCCGACTACAATTTTAAAAGGCGACAATGCTGCCTGTGAATTTACAGGAATTACTTTTGCCGGCGAAGGGCAAAATCTTGATACTGGCGCTAAGATGGTTCACATTGGAAAAAATACTTCTACTGTAATCAATACAAAGTCAATTTCAAAAAGCGGCGGAATCTGTACTTATCGCTCTTCAATTCAGATAAAGGAAAGTGCAAAACATTCTAAGGCAAGTGTTGACTGTTCAAGTCTTATGCTTGATTCAAAAAGCCGTTCAGATACAGTTCCTGCAATGGATATTCGCACTGATGACTGTGATGTTGGGCATGAAGCAAAAATCGGACGTATTTCAAATAAGGCGATTTTTTATCTGATGAGCAGGGGAATCAGCGAGGAAGATGCAAGGGCAATGATTGTAAGCGGTTTTGCAAATCCTGTAAGCAAGGAACTTCCTTTGGAATATGCTGTTGAAATGAATAATTTAATTCAGCTTGAAATGAAAGGAACAATGTGATTTTAGCAGAGTTTTGCTGGAGAAAATATGGCAAATTTTACAAATAAATTAGATCTTGATGTTAATCAATTTCCTAGTCTTACGTGGAATTTTTTAAAAATCAATAAGACTCATCTTGAAACAGAAATTTTAAGCGACTCTGATTTTGAAATTTTTGTGCCGGATGAAGAAATTTCTTTTATGGAAGAAGAATTTGATTCTCTTGATTCAAAAATAAAAAATATAGAGAGCGGACTTGGAAAAGAATTTGACAGTGCATTTGATGATTTTTCAGGAAACGGAAGAATTGTATTTTTTGAAATCCCGGAGAATTTAAAAAATAATAAGGCTGTAAAAATAAATCTGAATTTGAGTTCTGACGAAAAAAAGGCAAAAGATTTTGTTATTCTTGCAGGCGATTCTTCTGAGTCAAATTTTGTTTTTGTCTGCTCTTCTGATGAAAATGCGGCAGGAACTCTTGGTTTAAGAATTCGCATTCTTGCAGAAAGCAGTTCAAAGGTAAATGTAAGTTTCGTAAATCTTTTGGGAAATAACGCACTGAACTTTGTAAGCGTTGGTTCCTGTGCGGAAGATAATGCGAATGTTGAATTTACAGAAATTCAACTTGGCGGTAAAAAAGTTTATTCTGGAAATCATGAA
>CAVCIJ010000299.1:0-2053 GCA_963601995.1 bacterium
CTTATGTATGCTGCAGAGTACGGTTCTTCTACAAAAGCAATCCAGCTTCTGCTTGAAAGCGGTGCAAAACCTGGAATAGTTGATGCCGAAGGAAAAACAGCATTTGACTACGCAAAAAACAATTCTAAGCTTAAGCACGACAACACATACTGGTCATTGAACAGTTCAGCAAAATAAAATTTGCAGAAAAAAAAGGATTTTAAAAATGCGGATAACAGGTGGAAAATTAAGAGGAAGACATACAGAGACTCCTAATGGGAAAATGGCTATAAGACCGGCAATGGACAGAATGAGGGAGTCTCTTTTTGATATTTTAGGACCTAAACTCGAAGGAAAGTCTTTTCTTGACTTATTCAGCGGTTCTGGCACAATCGCACTTGAAGCCGTAAGCCACGGAGCAAAAGATGTTTCTTTGTGCGAAATGGATAGAAGCAAGGCAAAAACAGTTTTTAAAAATGTTGCTATGGCAGAAGAAGTTGGCGTTAGAATAAAATGTCACTTTATGGCAGTAGAACTCTTTCTAAAAAGATGCAAAGACAAGTTCGACTTTATTTTTTTAGATCCACCTTTTCCATATAAATTTCGTCTTGAACTTCTTGAAACAATCGAAAAAAGAAAAATGCTCAACGACGGCGGAACAGTTTTAATCCACTACCCTGCCGAAGATCCGCTTCCCGAAGAAATTGGAGAACTAAAACTTTGCGATAAACGAATCTATGGAAGATCTGTAGTGAATTTTTACAAATTTCAGCAGATTTCAGAAAAGCAGGAAACTTCAAAAACTTTGGAAGAAAACTAAAATTTTTTTTTTAAATTTCTAAAAATATGCAAAATCCTCCAGAAATTAAATTCTTATTCCTTGACAAACAATAATAAGAAGTTAAAATATATTTAAGATTATTTTAATCTTCTTATGCTTGTAAAATTTTAGAAAAAAAATAAAAAAATTTGAAACCTTTTCCTAGAAAATTAGTTTTATAGTGAGATGATTTTTTTCTTTGTGCATATTTTTGATTTTTCAAGAATTTAGAATTTAAAATGCAAGTGCAGATTTTTTAGAAATCGTTTGCAAAATAAATTGAATTTAAAAAAGTATGTTTTTAGGTAACAAAATGAATGATGATTTAAAAAAAACAATCAGACAAAAACAAGGTCAGCAAGGTTTTATAAAAACAAATGATAGTCCTCTAAAAAATTTAAGCGATGCACAAAAAGTTGCATTAAACCGCAAAGCAAACACACTTTTTAACGAAAAAAAATACGATTTAGCAGAGCGAATTTTTATAACTACAGGCTATTCTGACGGACTTTCGAGAATTGGAGACCGTTATCTTGAAAAAAATGAATATTTAATGGCACTAAAAATGTACATGCTTGCACACAATAAAAGAAAAAGCGAGCCTGTTATAGAAAAAATAGCAGACACAGTTTCTTTTTTAATAGAAGAAAATTGATTTTTTTGCTGTTTTTAGTCAAAATTGAAAAAATTATAAATAAAGGGTTAGATTTAAAAAAAATAAAGGAGTGAGGAAAATGAGTGACGGAGTTACAGAAAATGACGTATTTGTTGTACCTGCAGAGATAGCTTTGCATGGCGAAAAAAGCGGAATTGAAGAAAATTCTCAGGAAAGCAAAATCAACACTTTATCAAAGCAAGGATATTTATTTTTGCGCGAAGATAAAATTGACGAAGCAGTTGATTCATTCAGCAAAATTCTTGAAATTGAAGAAAACAATAACTACGCGCTTGTAGGACTTGGAGACTGCGAAAGAAAGCAGAATAAATTTAATGAAGCCATTTCATACTACAAAAAATGCCTTGAATGGCATCCTGGCAACAATTATGCTCTTTTTGGACTTGCTGACTGCTACAAAGCATTGAATCAGTATCATAAGGCTATTGAAATTTGGGAGCAGTATCTTGTTCACGACGACAGAAATATTACAGTTCTTACAAGAGTAGCCGACGCTTACCGAAAAATCCGGGACTTTAAAAAATCAAAGCAGCTTTATTTAAAAGTTCTTGAAATGGAAGAAAATAATGCTTACGCAC
>CAVCIJ010000300.1:0-2656 GCA_963601995.1 bacterium
CTTTTTGACTAACAAGGGGTGCGTTCTGAGGAAGATCAGTTTTTTCAAATCCGTAACCCGTAAAATAATACCAGGAATGATTTTTCTTAATTTGCTGAATGTTTTCAAAAGAAAGAGTATTTTCATTTTTACTGGAATTTTTTGAGCAGGACAAAAAAATTGATATAAATAAAGTCAGTGCAAAAAAAACAAATTTTTTAGGTTCTATAAATTTTTTCATAAACCAAAATATAGCACAAGAAAAATCGCTTGTCTTTTTTTAAATGATGTTCAGGTCAAAATTCGAATTTTTGCAATTAACAGTTTAAGCACCGATTGAGAGACTTACTGATAGAATTTTTTGTTAAGAAAAAAATCTATTACTTAACAAAATAATCCCACGAATTTTTGGAACAAAACTTGAAGACCAGGAGAATCCTGCAGCTTACTTTAAATCTGATTTTTTGTATGTTCCCGAAGCAATTTTTTTCATTACATTTTCTATGTCACATTCCCAAATATTTTCTTTTTCCCGACAATCTTTTATAAAACGCTGCCAGTTAAAAAAATTCAAAAAATTCTGTGTTTCATAAAAAGAGCAAAAACTTCCCTGCGTTAACAGAAAAAGCGTTTTTGCAGCAAAGGCGTCTTCTTCACTAAGTTCCGTGCAAAACGGATAGATGCAACCGAACAGACTCTGATCACAATACAAAAGAACTGGCGATGCTGAATTTTTATTCATTTTTAGAGCAACTGAATTTTCCTGACTTACATCTTCACTGCACAAAATTCCAGCAGAATCAAAATAAAGCAAATTCAAATAAGATTTTTCAATTTCTTCAGATGAAATTTGCGGTAAAAAAAATTCAACGTTTTGTGTTTCCGAATAAAATTCGCAGGATACAAAAAGCAAAACACAAAAAAACAAAGCTGCCAGAAATTTTTTTTTATTTTCCATACATATTATATCTACCAAAGAATTTTAAAAACGTAAAAAAAACACGAAAACTTTTATTTTTTTCTGGAGCGTATGTTTATATTTTAGAAAAATCCTCTTTGCAAACAAAAAATTTTTTATAAAACAGGTCTTTCGCTGTTAACAGCTACAGTCCGGGCTAAGTCCCTAAAAAAAATTTCCTGTAAAAAAGGAAATCCCTTTTATAACAAAATCTTTATATTCTTGGCAATGCAAAAATCGCTTCTTAACTATATAATGAATTTTGCGATGAAAAGGATTTTATTTGTTGTTTTTCTTGGTATTTTTTTTAGCGCGCAGATTTTTTCACAGTCTGTATCTTCAAATTCAAAGCAAAACTATTCATCACAGCCAGATTCAAAACTTTCTGCTGATCAAATTCTTCAAACAAAAACTATTTCTGAAGAAAATTTTTCACAAAATCAGCAAATCAAAGTTTACGGCGAAATACAAAGCAAAACTTCCAATTCTGAGCAAGCTCAGCAGAACGAAAATTTTTATCCGGCAGAAACAGTACTCAACCGCATAGAAGATATGAAATCTTACATTTATAAAAATCCCGAAGAAAAACAGGCGCGCAAGTACGATATGGAAACGCTTTACAAAATTCTTGAATCTCAAACTTACACAGCGTCTTCAAAGGAAGGAAATTTAATTTTTGAAGTTGGCGATTATGACACAAAAAATCAGTGCTGGCCTGTTGAAGTAAAATTTAAATTTGAAAATTCAGATGATATGTGGTCTGCGCACTGCAATCTTTTGTATTCTGACGTTCTTATAAAAACCTTTATTTCCGACAGGCAGATGACAGAAAGTCAGCGCAACAAATATCAATTCAATGTTGAATATTATGACAAGCTTATCCGCGAAAATAAAATTCTCTATGCTGAACTTGAATATAAAATTCATCACTGGAAGGCAGCCGGAGAATACAGATTTGAACCTCTAAATCTCAAAATATTTAAATTTGAAAAAAACACGCAGCTTATTTATTCTGCAAATTATTTAAATCTAAAAAAATCATATTTTTATATTATTCCGGCAATCGAAATCCGCAGTGATGACGAAATTATTCTTGATGATATGCGAATAGAACAAATTGTTTCTATTGAAAAGGAAGAACAGCAACGTATTAACCAGAATATTATAAATCAGGCAATTGAAAACGAAATGGTTGAACTTTCAAAGCCTATTCAGCGAAAAAGAAATTCAATTTATTTCAGTGCCGACACAGAATTTTCTGATTTTACTTTCAGCGATTTTGATGTTTCTAAGCCAATAAAAAATATTCAGGCAGATTTTTCAATCGGAATAAACAGATTTATGTTTTTAGGCGCACAGGCTTCTTACGACTTGTCTTCGCTCAACTTAACTCCAGTTTACACTGCAGGAATTGATTTTGGATTAAATGTAAATTTGGGCCGCTTTATAAGACCCTTTGTTTATTCCGGCTGTCTTTATGATTCAGATCCTAAAATGCTTGTGAGACTTGGCGGCGGTTTTGACTTTATTTTTGGAATTTTTATGCTGAATTTAAGCGGTGCTTACAACCTGGAATTTGATGTTCTGTCAATTACAACTCAGCCAGAAAATTTTATGCAAGTATTTTCAAATCCACAAAAATCAATCAGTTTTTCTGCCGGACTTGGATTTACCTGGCACTAAAACATATTCAATTTCGTTATGCACACACAAATCGCT
>CAVCIJ010000301.1:0-7635 GCA_963601995.1 bacterium
ATGCAAGCCTTACATTCGGTATAACAAATTCTTCAACAGAAGATAGTGCCGGATGCGGAGCATTCCTTATTTCAAGCACAGCAACATCAGAAAAAGATTACTCAGTTGATTCGCCAGGTGCTGTAACAAATTTAACTGCAACAGATGATGAATCAACAGAGGTTTCATTTACTGCAAAATGGACAGATCCTAGTGATGCTGATTTAGGTTATATTTTGCTTTCTTACACGAATTCTAGTGATGAAAGTGATACTGGTTCTGTTATGGTGAGTGCAGGAAAGGGTACTTGTACAGTTTCTGGTCTTACAGCAGGAGCAAGTTATTCTGTGAGTGCTGTAGCTTATGATGTTTACGGAAATTATTCAGATGCTTTAACAGCAAGTGTTAGTGTAACAAGTACAACAAATAAGGCTAAAAACGTAAGTGCAACAGCTCGTTTTACAGGAGAAATTCTTGTAACCTGGGATAGGGCTGAAGATGATACTGCTTCTAACTGGCAGTATAAAGTTGAATGTTCAGATACAAGTGTTAGTGCTCAAACATTTACAAGTCTTACTGCGTATGCTGGAACTTATGCGGATTCTTCAGATGGAGTGGCACAGTTTACGGGGCTTACAAGTGGAACTGAATACACATTTACAGTTAGTGCAAGTTCAGATGGAATTACTTGGAATTCGAGCAATAGTGTGAGTGCAACCGCAGCAACTGTAACAAAGAAAATTATTTCAAAAGCTTCTTATATTGCAGATGGTAGTGACAACTGCAAACTTAATACTGTTGGTGCAGCGAATTCACTTTGCTGCCAGTGGTCAACTGGTGGAGGACTTGGACAGTGGAATATTTTCCCTGCCTTAGATGGAACAATAACTGTAAGTCATTCTTATGCTACATCTAGCGAAACAAAGACTGGCGTTTACGATACGTTCTCCATTTACCATACAACAAAGGGATACGCAACTATTGACGTAAGTGCATTAACAGAAAGTACAGCAACGTCTCTTTTGACAAATGTTTCCTGCAGTACTTCAACAAGTTCTGATACTACAGGTGGTGCTTCGTTCTTCTTTGGATACAATTCAACAGATTCCTGCTACACATTTAGATTGAATGTTGCAGACAATAATTATGCACTTGGATATTCTAAAAGTAATAACGAAAAGGAAATTATTTATTATAACAATGCAACTGCTGACACTTGCGAAAGTTCAGCTTATGCCTGGTATTTTGAATAATTCTTAGAATAAAAATACTTTTTTCCCCGTTTTTGCATTGTGCAGAAGCGGGGATTTTTTTGTAAAAAAAGAGTTTTATCTAAGCCTAGCCCCGACTGTAACGGCGCGAAGCGTTCAAAACCGCAGGTTTTGAATGAAACCGTGCAAGGCGGGATTCCTGAAAAAAAATTCGGCACGCAAGCGAAGTCTGCGTGGTGCGCTTGAAGAAAACGAATTCGCTCCAAAATAAAAAAAAAGTGCACTTTGTAACGGACTAGAATCGTTCTTTGTTTTTTTTACGCGGAGGTTTATAATATAGTTATGATGAATTTTTTGAAGTTGAGTCTTCGGTCAGTTTTTTTTAGTTTTTTTGCTTTTGTTTTTTGTAGTGGTTTTGTTTCGTGCATTGCTTTTAACACTGATGACAGCAATTCCACTTCTAGTACTTCCAACAGTCTTGCTGATTTTTCTTCGGATTCTGATTGTGAAATTTCAAATATGAAAATAGTTGACAGTTCTTCTAATTCTGTTACGCTCACAGGTTTAACTGAGGGACAACCGATTTTATTTGTAAATTTTAACAGGGGTACAAGTAGTATTTCTTCAAAGAATGTCCGTTGTACTGTTTCTGGTGATAATTTAAATACTTCTTCTTCCGGCAATGTTATTCCTTATTCGACTTCTTCGTCGCATTCTTTTTCTGGCAGATCCGCAGGCGATTCTTCTTTGGAAAATAAAGTTGCTTTGAATTTGCGGCATTTTGTTCCGCCTGTAAGCAATTCTGAACTTTTTGTTCAGGCAAATGTTTCTTCACGCGCGGCAGATTCTGAAAATGATTCTGATGAAAATGTTGTGACCGTCGATGATTTTACTGTAGACTCAAGCACAAAAGAAATTTTTATTGATTGTTCTACAGATCTTGCTTCTTATAAAAAAGCCAGTGCTACTTTGCGTGCAATCGGTTATAACGGCGGATATACTGAAGAAGACGCAGAAACTCAAAATCTTTCTTCTGATGATGCGGTTTGTCTTGTTTGGGTTGTTAATGATTATTATGACGAGTCAACTTCTTCGGAAGAAAAAGTAAATTCTACTGTGGCACACAGCATTGCTGAAAAATTCGGTAAATATTATTCACTTGAACGCAGTATTTTTGGTTGTGAAAGTGACTATCTTTTAACTTCTGCCGGAAAAATCAAATCGACTACAATGGCTGCAGATTCAACTGGAACTTTGGTTAACATTGTACTTTACGATATTGGTGCAGATTATGGTTCTAGCAGTGAATGCGGAGTTGCAGGATATTTTTATTCCAAAGATTATTTTGAATCGAGTTCATCTTATTCTTCTTCAAGTGTTTTAAATTACACAAATGAGGGAAAATATTTTTATATCGATACTCCGTACTGCAATTACGTTTCTTCGGCTTCTGATAAGGCAAGTAATTCTGTACGCTATGCTGGAACTGGCGATGTGAGTGGAACTGCAATTACAACGCTTTTTCACGAATTTCAGCATATGATTAACTGGAATACAAAATCTTACAAAAATTTAGACCCTTCAACCTGGTACAACGAAATGCTTTCCATGCTTGCAGAGGATATTCTTGCTACAGTTTTGGAACTGGAAGATTCTGACGATGCGGTTTGGAATGCAAGAATTCCTTATTATAATGAATATTATTATTATTCAGCACTCGATGAGTACCGCAATGATGATTATGCAGTTCTTTCATATTCTACTGCCTATGCGCTGGGCTCTTACCTTGCGAGAAATTACGGCGGAATTGAATTTGTAAGTGCATTAAGCCAAAATGAATATGTGGATTGGGATTCGATTTTAAATGCTGTTCAAAGTGCAAGCTCACAAACGAAGTCTAAGCTGGCTCTTTACCAGGAAGTAATTGCCGCAAGTGTTTTTAGAAATGAGTTTGCTGAATCAAATGATTTGCCTTCATTTAACGTAGCTAAATCAAGTTCAAGCTATTCTTATGCTGACGGAACTTTTGAAAATCTTGAAATGCCGGAAATTGACATTTACAGCGACAGTTACAAATATTCTTATTCGTCTTCATCTTCATCGTTACTTACATCTTATTACATAGGACCGCTTATAATGAAAAGCGGCGTTGTTTCAAGTTCTGGACTTCGCGCTCACGGATTTAACATTCATTTTGCCGGTTATGCAACGTCAGACACTGTAACTTTAACATTTGCTTCTTCGTCTGGCGATGTTGATTCAAATGAGCAGATTTTAGTTTTTTGGCAGGATGAATTTTCAAACAAGGCAGATTCTGATGATTAAAAATTTAGAAGATAAAACTGCTGTTTCTGCATCTTCTGTGCTGCTTTTTGCGTAATCTGTAGGAGTAAAAAAAATGGGGTTTCTTAGTAAAGAAAAAGATTCTGCGCAAACTGTGGTGCAGGATGTTTGTAAAATAAAAAAAGGTGAAAAAGTTCTGATTATTGCAAATCCAGAAACAAATCTTATTGCTCAGGATTTATTTGCTGCGTGTAATGAAGCTGGTGCTAAAACAACTTTAGTTTTTCAGAATACAAAAAAATCCAGCGATTATGCAGAAGATGCTGTAATTTCAGCAATAAAAAGTGAGCCTGATGTTTGCTTTTCTATTTCTCAGAACAAACTTGGAAAAGATGCGGCTGCTACAGCAAGTCCTTATGTAGATTCGGAAGGAAAAACTTACGACAGTATTTTTGATTTTCTGCTTGACGGAAAAAAATCAATGCGTGCTGTGTGGACTCCTGGCATTACAGTTGATATGTTTGACCGCACAGTAAAAATCGATTACAGGGAACTTGCCGTGCGTTGTAAGTCGATTTGCGAAAAATACAAAAATGCAGTTAGTGTGCATGTTACAAGTCCAAACGGAACTGATGTTACAGTTGGTGTAAAAGACAGAAAGCCAATGGAAGATAACGGTGACTTTAGTAATCCGGGAAGTGGCGGAAATATTCCAGCCGGAGAAGTTTTTATAAGTCCTGTTGTGGGAAGTACTCAGGGAACAATTGTTTTTGACGGAAGTATGACTTTTAATGACGGTGATGCTCTTTTAAAAACACCAATTACTGTAAAAGTTGAGCAGGGTTTTGTAAGTGATGTAAAAGGCGGAGATGAAGCGCGCCGGCTTTTAAAAGATATTATTTTTGCAGAAACAAGTCCAAAGGGAATGGAACTTTTAGGGAAACTTCCAAAAGGTTCTGGTGCGGTTTATGCAAAAAATGCAAGAAATATTGGTGAACTTGGAATTGGTTTAAATCCAAACGCAAATGTTACAGGAAATATGCTTGAAGATGAAAAGGCATTCCGTACCTGCCATTTTGCAATTGGTCAAAATTACGACGGTGACGCTCCAGCTTTAATTCATTTTGACGGAATTGTAAGAAATCCAAGCATTACAATCAAATATGAAGACGGAAGCGAATTTCTTCTTTTAGACAAAGGAGAACTTCAAGTTTGAGAAAAATTTATTTTTTAGAGAGTTCAAAACTGCTGAAAAAATTTGAAGTTTCTTGAATATTGTGATTTTTGAGGAAAATTTTATGTCAGAACAAAAGTCAGAAAAGGAACAGGAATTTGCTGAAAAAATCGCCGTTCTGCAAAAATTCGTGAACGAAAGCGTAAATATTGTGTTTTTTGGTGGTGCTGGAGTAAGTACAGAAAGTGGCATTCCTGATTTTAGAAGTGTTGACGGACTTTACAATCAAAAATGGAATTTTCCGCCGGAAACGATTTTGAGCAAAACTTTTTTCTACAAAAATACAAAGGAATTTTACAGATTTTACCGCGAAAAAATTCTGATTCAAGGAATAAAGCCTAATGCAGCACATTTTAAACTTGCTGAACTGGAAAAATGCGGAAAATTAAAAGCGGTTGTTACTCAAAATATTGACGGTTTGCATCAGGCTGCTGGAAGTAAAAATGTATTTGAATTGCACGGAACAACTTTAAAAAATCACTGCATAAAATGTAACGCGTTTTACGATGCAGATTATGTAATGAACAACAAAGATAATGACGGAATTCCTCGTTGTGAAAAAAAATCTTGCGGTGGCATAATAAAGCCTGATGTCGTTTTATATGAAGAAAATTTAAATGATGAAACGGTTTTAGGTGCAATAAATGCTATTTCCGCTTCGGATATGCTTATAATTGGCGGAACATCTTTGAGTGTTTATCCGGCAGCTGGACTTATCCGCTATTTTAGAGGTAATCATTTGGTTTTAATAAACAAAAGTCAGACTCTAAATGACAGTGACTGCGATTTAGTCATTCACGAAAGTATTGGAAATGTTCTGAGTCAAATTCAAGTTCAGTAAAGATTTTCTAAAAAAAGTTTAAAAATTATTGCTGAGGATTTTCTGTTTGCAGGGCAAGCCGTTCGCGAATTAAAGATTCCAAAGTCAAAAGTGATTTTTTTAGTTGCTTTGAATTGCTTCCTGCAAGAACGTTATCGCATGAAAAACTCGCCTTTGTAAGAGATACAAGAATTTCCTGCTCAAATTTTACGCCCAAAATTTCAGTAATCGGAACAATTTTTTTTGAATCATCTGAAATTTTTTGAATAAGCGATTTTTCTTCTTCGAACTGCTGATTCAGATTGCCGGCTTTTAAAAGCAAAAGATTCATTGAAGAAGAAATTTGCTCAATCAAAGATTTTGAATTTTTATTTGTATCTTTATTTTTCTTACCAAATTTTTTTCCAAAAAATAACATAAATTTTTCACCTGATTTTTAACGCATTTTTAGAAACAAAGTCTATTTTTTAGAGAAACTATAATAAGTTTTTAATGCGTAAGTTTGAGTATATAACTTTGCTTAATTAAAATATAGATAGTTTTTTTTACTTCTCAAAGTCAGACTGATTTTGTTCTGTTTAGAGATTTGCACTTTTTTTGCAAAGATTAAAAATCATTTTGTTTGCAAATAGTTTTGCTTTGGTTTATTCTCGTGTTTATGGAAAATTTTATTTATTTTGATGATGTAAGTTTTTCGTATCCGCCGCTTGAATGCGATCTTGATGAAAACGGAAATCAGATTGTTCCAAAGCCAGTTTTTGAGCATTTTACAGGAAAAATTCCTTTTGGATTTACAAGTCTTGTTGGTCCGAACGGATGCGGAAAATCGACTTTTTTAATGCTTGCTTCGGGGCGCCTTGTTCCTCAGTCTGGAAGGGTTTTATTGTGCGGGCAGGACGTTGCTCATTTAGCAGAAGAACAAAAGAATTTGCTTGCGAGCGTTATTTATCAAAATATGGAATTTGAAACTGAAGAAAATGTTGCAGATTTATTGAATTTTGTGTATCAAAACGGTGCTTTAAGGGGAAGAGCAAAGGCTGTTTGTGGTGAAGGAAATTTATTTGATGAAGTTCTTGATGTTTTTGAACTTGAAAGCGTTCTTGCACACAAACTTACAGCTCTTAGTAAGGGCGAAATTCAACGTGTTTTGCTTGCGTTTAGTGTTTTTTACGGAAGTGCTTCAATTTTTATGGATGAGCCTTTATTTGCAATGGAAGATCGGCAAAAAAACAAGGTACTTTCTTATTTAAAGAAATTTTCTGCTGCAACAAAAACCGCAATTTTTATTTCGATGCACGAACTTGATTTAAGCCGAAAATTTGCTGATAACGTGCTTTTAATTTATCCAAACCGCGATATGTCCTATGGCACGCCAGAAGAAGTTCTTACTTCAGAAGATTTGGAAAAGGCTTACGGAATTCCAGCTGGAATGTTAAAAAGTCAAGAAGATTTAACAAGGGAAAATTTAATCAGCATTGATGAGCAGATTAAAAAGATAAATTCTTGCAAATAAAAATCTGCTTAAAAAAAAATAACGGAAGCTAAAAATTCATTTTGATTTTTGAACTTCCGTATTTGTGTTTTTTAGTATTATTTTTCAAAATTAGATTTGATTTTCTGTTTTGGTTTCGTCATCAATTAGAACGTAACTTACAACAGTAAAAACATTGTTCTCTTTATTTAAAATTCCATTTGCTGAAATTTCTTCATTTTTTGTGAGTGCAAGTTTTTTTATTGAATCCGAAGAACCACTCAAAGTTGTTAAGGTGTAAGTGCTGCCGTCGTTTGTTTTTATTGTTATTTCCGGATTTTTTTTACTGCCTTTTACCTTTACTTTGCCTTCAATTGTGATTAAATCGCGTTTTTGAATTTCGTCGTTGATCTTGTTTAGTCCGTTAGAAAGGCCTTTCAATACTTTTCCGCTGAATTCTTTAACTGCTGCACCACCGCCTTCTCCGGGATTTGCACTGCTTGAAGGTTCAATCGCAAAAACTACTGAATTTAGCAAAAATAAACTTGCCCCCAAAATAAAAAATTTCTTTTTCATAATAAAAATCTCCTATTAGTTTTAGTATGATTTTTTAAGATTCAGTTTTGCTGTCAGAATC
>CAVCIJ010000302.1:0-7336 GCA_963601995.1 bacterium
AATTTTAAAAATCCAAAAATGACTAAAAAAATTTCCCCATATTTTCCTAAAAACAAATGTACTAAAAAAATGACTTCAGGTCAAAAAATTTAATTGACAGACAAAAAATTGAGTGCTAATGTAGTCCACATGAACAGAACGTTTAGCACATATTACTTTAGCTTTTACTTTTTCTCTTGGTTTACGAGCGGAAGGCTTGTGTGTTAGACGCTGACTGTTGATTTTTAATTTGTCAGTTAAGAAAATACAGACCTTCCGGGGCTAAAGCTTTGGAAGGTCTTTTTTTTTATCCGCGCGGATTTTCTTTTTTGAAAAATTAAAAGTCAGCAAAATCAAAAAAAATTGGAGGAATATATGATTATTATTCTTAAAAAAAATGCTGACAAAAAGCAGGTTGAAAATCTTGTGTCGTCAATCAAAGAGAAGGGACTTGGCGTTCATATTGTAAACGGTGTTGAACAGACTGTTCTTGGTCTTTTAGGCGACACTTCAAAACTTGATGCAGAAGATTTCCTTGAAAATGAAATAGTTGAAAACTGCGAAAGAGTTTCGGCTCCTTATAAAATGGCAAGCCGTTCTTTTCATCCGGAAAATACTGTAATTACAGTTGGCGGCGGTCAGGGAGGAGTTGATTCTTGTACAATCGGCGACGGAAAAACTGTGGCACTTATTGCAGGTCCTTGTTCCGTTGAAAATGAAGAGCAGATTTTAAGCGTTGCAAAAGCTGTAAAAAAATCTGGTGCAAGAATTCTTAGAGGCGGCGCGTACAAGCCTAGAACTTCTCCGTACAGTTTTCAGGGACTTGGCAAAGAAGGAATTCTGCTTCTTGAAAAGGCTAAAAAAGAAACGGGTCTTCCAATCTGCACTGAACTTATGAGTGCTTCGGAACTTGAATATTTTTCCAATGTTGATTTAATTCAGGTTGGTGCAAGAAATTTCCAGAATTTTGATTTACTTAAGGAACTCGGAAAATGCAAAACCCCTGTTTTGTTAAAGCGCGGACTTTCTGGTACAATTCAAGAACTTTTGATGAGTGCGGAATACATTATGGCAAGCGGAAATGAAAATGTAATTTTATGCGAGCGTGGAATACGCACTTTTGACAGTTACACAAGAAATTGCCTTGATTTGAGTGCAGTTCCTTATTTGCACAAGATTACTCATCTTCCTGTTGTGATTGATCCAAGTCACGCCTGCGGAATTAGATGGATGGTTCCAGTTCTTGCGCAGGGCGCAGTTGCAGTTGGTGCTGACGGTCTTGAAATTGAAGTCCACTGCAATCCTGAAAAAGCCCTTAGCGATGCAAGTCAGCAGCTTACCCCGTTACAGTTTGACGCTCTTGCAAAAAAACTTGGCAGATATGCAGAAATTGAAGAAAAATCAATCTAAATTTATATTGCCGGATTTGACAAAGATTTTTATTAAGAATTAAAATTTGCTTTGTTTTTTACCGGCACTGCCTTTGCTCAGCTTTGATATCTGATTTTGTGCAAAACTAAAAAATTGTGATTTTGGAGATAAAAAAAATTATGAAAAATTTAAAGAATTTAACGTACGGAATTGTTGGACTTGGAATAATGGGCGGTTCTTTTGCAAAATCAATTCGAAACAATATTTTAAGTCAGAGTGCTTCCTGCGGAAAAATTTTTGCATGCAACCGAAGTACTGCCTGCTTAAATCAGGCTCTTAGCGAAGGCGTTGCTGATAAAATATTTTTATCCGGCGAAGCTGGAAAAATGCTTGGCGAGTGTGATGTAGTTTTTATCTGTCTTTATCCGCATGCAACTTTGGACTTTCTTAGGGAACACAAATCAGATTTTAAAAGCGGCTCTATCGTTACGGATATTAGCGGAGTAAAGGGAATTTTTGAAAAAGAACTGCCAGAAATTTTACGTGATGATGTTGACTTTATAATTGGACATCCGATGGCTGGCGGTGAAAAAGAAGGATACGCAAATTCTTCAGCAAAATTTTTTATAAATCACAACTATATTTTAATTCCACAGAATTTCAATAAAAAAGAAAATCTTGATTTGATGCGCGGCTTAATTTCCGAAATGGGATTTTCCAGAATCACAGAAACAACTTGCGGCATTCACGACTATAAAATCGGCTTTACATCACAGCTTTGCCATGTGATTGCTTCGGCTCTTGTAGAAAGTGCTCAGGACGAGCAGATTACGGCTTTTGGAGGCGGAAGTTTTGAGGATTTAACCAGAATCGCAATGATAAATGCTCCACTTTGGACAGAACTTTTTATTTCAAACAAAGATAAACTTGTAAGTCACATAAATAATTTTGAAAAAAAAATGGACGAGTTCAAGTTGGCAATACAAAATGGAGACGCAGAAAAACTTAATGCTCTTTTAACTGACACTCGCGAAAAACGCGTTAGAATGGGTTCAATAAGAAGTATTCTTAACGAAAAATAAAATTCCGCGTTTAAGTCTCTTTCAAATCAAATTGAAATTCTTTTTGAACATCAATATAATGTTGTGCGGTCTGTAAAAAAAATTAGTTTTTTAGGAGATTAAGATAAAAGTCTGTTAAAATGGTGCGGTCTTTTATCTTCTAAAAGTTTGCGTTGCAAACTTTTTTATTTTGAGGTGTAAAAAAATACCTTAAAAGCGGAGTGTCAAGGCTGTAAGCAAAAGCGTGTCTTGATGCGACGTATTAACTGCACTCTCACTTTGCTGTGAATGAGCTTAAAAAGTTAATCCTAAAACTGAAGTTTTTCGCTTGACTTTTTTATAGGAGATATTGTTGTGGAAAAAGATTATGAAGTTCTTGATAAGGTGATTGGCCGTGTACCTGATTTTCCAAAGCATGGCGTTTTGTTTTATGATATTACAGGAATTTTACGCCATCCTGACGCATTTAAATACAGCATCGATCGTATGGTGGAAATCTACAAGGATAAAAAAATTGATGCAGTTGCAGGAATTGAAAGTCGCGGATTTATTTTTGCAGCTCCTTTTGCAGAAAAAATGGGAATTCCTCTCATTTTAATCCGTAAAAAAGGAAAGCTTCCTGGAAAAACATACAGCTGCAAGTACGCTCTTGAATATGGAACTGCCGAAATTGAAGTTCATTGTGCAGATATTCAAAAAGATCAGAATATTCTTCTTGTAGACGATTTAATTGCAACCGGCGGAACTTTGAATGCGGCTGTAAATCTTGTAAATCAGGGCGGGGCAAGAGTAAGCGATGTTTTTGGCGTAGTTGGACTTCCGTTCTTAAATTACGAAAAAAATCTTGGACCAAATGTAAACGTAACAACATTAGTCAACTACGATTCAGAATAGATTTTCGTTTTTTTTAGAAAATTTTTTACTTGCGGCAGGCTTTTTTTGTCTTGATTTGCAATGTTTTTAAACAGAATTGATTTTAAGGGAATATTTAGGAATTTTAGCTTTCTTGAATATTCCCTTAATTTTTTTATTTCCATTCAGAAAAGTCTGTGTTTTTTTCAATTAAGCTTTCTTCGCTGTCACTTAGCAAACTGAAAAAATCAAGTCCTGTTCTTTTTTCTACTTCGTCTATGCTTACGGCAAAGTCCCAGATATCGCCATCACATTTTTGGTTTGGCAAAATAAATCCAACTGCAATTTTATTTCCTGCAGAATCTTTTGCTAAAAGTGCCTTGTAAAAATATTCAGGAACTGCAACTTCATTTTTTCCAATTGTCTTGTATTCACCGGCAGGTTTTTCAAGAATCGGACCGGTTACAATTGTAACTTCGCCAAATTTTTGTGCCCAGCTGCGAACCTGCTCTTCAAGAGTTTTCCAAATTCCACGATTAAAATCTGGAGACTGCGGTGTCATATTCGACATTAAAAAAGAATCTTCCATACTTTCAACGCTCCATTCCAAATCTGCAGCCGGAGCAAGATGTCCTCTGTCATAGCCGGATTTTGTGTAATCGCCTGGCGTTGCTGAACCCGTAGAAATTTTTGAATCGGCTTTAAATTTGTTTGAGCGGCCGGTTACAGCGTTCAGCTCTTCTCTTGTAAGATTGTAGGCAACCCATTCAGCGTCTTCATAACTTTCGCGGTAACACAGTTGAAATCCGTTGTAGGAATGAACTTCATGATCTTCTGCGCTTCCGTTCAAAGTTGCCGGGCAAAGCGGAATTTCAATTTCTTTTGTTGCAAAACTGTCGTTACCGGAAGAAAGATTTTCGTCTTCTGTCCCAGGATTTTGACTTTGTTCAGACTGTGATGATTTTGTTTCGACTGTTTCCTGCTGATTTTGATTCTCTGAGTTTTCAGATTTTTCTTGCTGCGGATTAAAAATTTGAGTAGTGTCTGTATTGAAATTTTCAGTTAAAAATGAATCAACTTTTGCCCTTCCGTCAAAATAGAAAAACCAGATTAAAAATGCTGCAACAAGAAAGGCTGGAATTATTTTCCAGGCAGAAATCTTTTTCTTTTTAGATTTGTCTTTTTTTACTGATGATTTTTTTGTATTGCTTGATGAAGACGAAGCTTTTTTTTCACCAGATTTTTTTGCTGCTGCTGATTTTTTTTTCTTTTCTGCCATAATAATTTTCCTGTTTAAATAAAGTTTTCTAAAATGCTAGCATTTCTTTCTTAAAAAGTCATTTGAAAAAATTTGATGGTAAAAAAAACTTCATAATTTTTAAAATTGACATAAGGGCGCAATCTTTTTAATATAAAAAATTATGACTATTTTTGAAAATATCAATGCGCTTACAGGCTATGGCCTTACAACAAATCTTATTACTGAAGACGATGTTATTTACACTCAAAACAGGCTTCTTGAACTTTTTAGACTTGAAGGTTTTGAAAATCCTGAACTTGCGGAAAAAATTCCTTCCACAAAAATTGAAGATCTTGAGCAGATTCTTAAGGAAATGCTTGATTACGCTGCTGAAAATAATCTTTTAACTGAAAACAGCGTTGTTTATCGTGATCTTTTTGATACAAAAATTATGGGCTGCCTTGTAAAATTTCCTTCTGAAATTCGTGCTAAGTTTAAGGCTTTGTATTCTGAATCTCCTAAAAAAGCAACTGACTGGTATTATAAATTCAGCCAGGACACTGACTATATCCGTCGTTACAGAGTTTGCAAGGATTTAAAGTGGAAGACAAAAACTGAGTACGGCGATATTGACATTACAATAAATCTTTCTAAGCCGGAAAAAGATCCTAAGGCAATTGCGGCTGCTCTTAAGGCAAAAAAATCTTCTTATCCAGCGTGTCTTTTGTGCCGTCAGAATGAAGGTTACGCTGGCCGTGTAAACCATGCGGCACGTCAGACTCATAGAATCATTCCAATCACTTTGGGCGGAAAAACCTGGGGATTACAGTATTCGCCTTATGTTTATTATAACGAGCACTGCATTGTGTTCAGCTACGAACATACTCCGATGAAAATTTCAGGCGAAACTTTCCGTGCACTTTTTGACTTTATAAAAATTTTCCCTCATTACACAATTGGTTCAAATGCTGATCTTCCTATTGTCGGCGGATCAATTTTGACTCACAATCATTTTCAGGGCGGAAATTATACTTTTGCTATGGCAAATGCTTCTGTTGAAGAAAATTTTGTAATGAACGGATTTGAAGACGTAAAGTGTGGAATTCTTCAGTGGCCAATGAGCGTAATTCGTCTTAGCGGAAAAAATCCTGAATCAGTTTTAAAACTTGCTGAAAAAATTCTTTGCACCTGGCGTGGGTATTCAGATGAGGACGCTTTTATTTTTGCAGAAACTGATGGAACTCCTCACAATACAATCACTCCGATTGCAAGAATGCGAAACGATGAATACGAACTTGATTTGGTTTTGCGCAACAATATTACAACTGATGAACATCCGCTTGGAGTTTTTCATCCGCACGCTGAACTTCATCACATTAAAAAGGAAAATATTGGACTTATTGAAGTTATGGGACTTGCTGTTCTTCCTGCAAGACTTAAAAAAGAACTTTCTGATTTAAAAGATGCAATTCTTGGCGGCAAAGATATTAGTGCTGACGAAAATCTTTCTAAACATGCTGATTGGGTTAAGGGATTTTTGCCTGAGTATAAAAATATAAATTCTTCAAATATAGAAAAAATCCTTCAGGACGAAGTTGGAAAAGTTTTTGCAAGAGTTCTTGAAGATGCTGGTGTTTACAAGCGCAATGAAAGCGGCAAAGCTGCGTTCAGAAAATTTATAAAAAAAGTAAACGAAATATAAACTGCGCAAATAATTGAAGGTTTTGCTGAATTTGTTATAGAATCATTTTCTGAAAGTTATTTTAAACTTAAAGATTAAAAGTAAAAATTCGGCAAGCACTCATTTTTGTGTTTCAGAATAAACTGGAGATAAGAATGTCAAATTTATACATTCCAGACGGCTATAAGCCTGTTTTAAATGTTAAGGAAACTGAAAAAGCAATTATTGCACTTAAGGATTTTTTTCAGCTTTCTCTTTCTACTGAACTTGGACTTACTCGTGTTACAGCACCTCTTTTTGTTAAGTCGGGAACAGGAATCAATGATGATTTGAACGGCGTTGAAAGGGCTGTAAGATTCAATGTAAAGGATATTGGCGATCAGCAGATGGAAATTGTTCATTCACTTGCAAAGTGGAAGCGCCTAAAAGTTACTGAACTTGCCTTAAAGCCGGGTTTTGGAATTTACACTGATATGAATGCAATTCGTGCCGATGAAGAACTTGATAATCTTCATTCGCTTTACGTTGATCAGTGGGACTGGTGTCTTGCAATGGACAGCAAAAATCGCACAGTAATGTATTTAAAAGAAGTCGTAAATAAAATTTACCGCTGTCTCAAGCAGACTGAATTTTTTGTTTATGATCGCTACAACGAAATTGAACCTGTTCTTCCAGAAGAAATTACTTTTATCCATTCAGAAGAGCTGCTTTCCCTTTATCCAAATCTTTCTCCAAAAGAAAGAGAAAATTTTATTTGTAAAAAATATGGTGCTGTTTTTATAATCGGAATTGGCGGTAAGCTTCAGAACGGAACAATTCATGACGGAAGAGCTCCTGATTATGATGATTGGATTACAGAAAGCGGTGACGGTCATAGAGGCTTGAATGGAGATCTTTTTGTTTGGAATCCGGTTTTAAACTGCGCAATGGAACTTTCTTCAATGGGAATTCGTGTAAATGCAGAAAGTTTAAAACTGCAGCTTAAAGAACGCGGCTGCCCGGAAAGAGCTGAACTTCCGTTCCACAAAATGCTTCTTGAAGGTCATCTTTCACAGACAATTGGTGGCGGAATTGGTCAGTCAAGACTTTGTATGTTCTTTTTACGCAAGGCTCATATCGGCGAAACTCAGGTAAGTGCCTGGCCTGAAGATG
>CAVCIJ010000303.1:0-12263 GCA_963601995.1 bacterium
AGTCCGAAATAAAAATCTGGTAGCATAAACTGTTCAAAAAATTGGGGTCAGTTCAGAAGCCGTCGCGAAGCGATGGAGCGGCAATGCGGAACCGTGTACATAGCGACGGCGAAGCCGGACCGCCCTTTTTATGTGCAAATATTTTTGCCAGCTATTTTTTATAAAAGTTAAATTTCAAAAAACTAATGCAGCCTTAACGCTTGATACATCATTTCTTCCATTTTTTGCATACATTTATCCTGATCAAACTGACTTGTCGTTGCCTCATACTTTTTTATATATTCTTCTTTTACTTTGGGATTTTCGATCCAGAAATCAATTTTTTTAGCTAAATCTTTTGGATTTCCTTCAGCAAACAAAGATTTATTGTCGAGGGCAAAATATTTTGTTGCACTTCTTTTTGCGTTTGAAATTACGGGAACAAGTCCGCAGCAGATTGCTTCAATGCACGAAATTGCTTCAATTTCAATAAACGCACTGTGAACGTACAAATCTGCCTGGTTGAGCATATCAACTAAATCTTCGCGCGAATACAATTTAAAATTTGCATCTACACCGAGTTTTTTTGCAAGATTTTTATATTCTTCTTCGTAAGGTCCAGTTCCTGCAAAATTTATTTGAATTTGATTTTTGTGCTTTGAATAAGAAACGCCTTCTATCAGAATATTCTGTGCTTTTTCGTGGCTTAGTCTTCCAGTTGATGCAATTATGAATTTATCGTGATTTTTTGTTTCATGGCGGTTTTTATAAATTTCATTTACACCATTTGAAATTACATAACCATTTGTTTTTTTATGGCAGGCTTTTTCAAATGTTTTTCTTATAAAAAGTGTTGGATAATGAATGCAGTCGCAGTATTTGTAAAGTCCGCTATAAAAATTTTTGTAAATCAGCTTGCTTACCCAAAGATTGTTCTGCAGTCCTATGTGAACTGAAACATTTTCTGCCTGACAGTGAAAACTTGCTGTAATAGGCTTGTCAAATTTTAGTGCGGTTTTTGCGGCTGCTCTGCCAATCATAAAAGGAAACTGAATATGAACAAGATCTGCATCTTTTATAGCCTCTTCTATTGTGTCAATGTCTGCCTTTGCAAGCGAAACTCCATTTTTTTCTATAATTTTGTTTGCAATTGAACCAAGATTCAGCATTGGCAAAAGGCACTGACATTCTTCTGGAATTCCTGTTTTTTCAAAATTATTTGAAATGACTTTTACTTGATGTCCTTTTTTTATTAAAAATCTTATGAGATTTAAAGTTGCAATTGAAGTTCCATTGTTAGCTTCGCCTAAAACATCGCAGGCAATTGTGATTTTCATAATTTGCTCCAGGTTTATAAAATATTTTTAATAGTAATAAAAAATCTTTTAGTTCTACTCTTTTTTACAATAGTAATTCACCTTTTTGATTTTTGCAATTCTGGGGATTTTGTTTTGAGTAAGCCTTAAAATTTAAAAATTATTGAACTAAACTTTAATCTTATATAAACTTAATTGCGCGTTTTTTTTTCTTATATAAAGGAATCTCTAAAAAAAAAGGAATATAAAATGGAAAAATTAAAGATACTGCTTGCAAAAGGAAGAATTTATGAGTCAGTTTTTGAACTTTTAAGTGATGTTGGAATTTCTCTTTATTTGCCAGACCGCCAGTATTTTCCAATTACAAATCAGAATGATCTTGCATTTCAGGTTGTAAAGCCACAAATTACAAGTGCTCTTCTTGCGCAAAATAAGGCTGATGTTGGATTTAGCGGAAAAGATTGGGTTTATGAAAATGAAGTTCAAGATGACGTTGTTGAAGTAATGGATTTGGGCTTTGATCCAGTTAGGATTGTTGCGGCAATTCCCGAAACCTGCGATTACGAAAAGTTTTTGCGTGAAAAAATTACAGTTGCAACTGAATATCAGAATTTAAGCAAAAAGTGGATCGAAAAAAACAAAGTTGATGGAAAAATTTTCCGCACTTGGGGAACTAGTGAAGGCTTTGTTCAGGATAATCCAGATTCTTTGGCTCAGGTTTTAATCGATAATACTTCAACAGGCTCTTCTTTAAAAGCAAATCGTCTTAAAATTGTAGATACGCTTATGGAATCGTCTACAAGAATGTATGCTTCAAAGCAGGCTATGGAAAATCCTGAAAAAAAGCAGAAAATTCTTGAACTTAAAATGCTTTTTGAAACAGTTCTTGCAGCAAGAAGTCGTGTTATGCTTGAAATGAATGTTTCTGAAGAAAAATTTGATTCGCTTATAAAGGGAATTCCAAGTATGAAAAGTCCTACAGTTTCGCCTCTTTTTGGCGGAAACGGATATGCTGTAAAAATTGCAGTAAAAAAAAGCGAAGTGCCAACGTTGCTGCCAAAACTTCATAATCTTGGTGCAACTGATATTGTAGAATATGGACTGCGTAAGGTTTTAATGTGATTTTCTTAAGAAGTTTGCAAAATAAATTTGCTTCGACGGAGGAAAATAAATGAGAACTGCAAGTATTGAACGGAATACAAAAGAAACTCAAATCAGTCTTACATTAAATCTTGATGGAAGTGGAAAGTGCAGTGTTGAAAATCCGATTGGATTTTTTGATCATATGTTGAATTCTTTCTGCAAGCACGGAATGTTTGATTTGAGCGGAAAATTATGTGGCGATTTGAATGTAGATCAGCACCATCTTATTGAAGATACAGGAATTGTAATTGGAGAACTTTTTGCAAAAGCACTTGGTAACTGCGCAGGAATTTACCGGAGCGGTTTTTTTATTTATCCAATGGACGAAAGTCTTCTTCAAGTAAGCGTTGATTTTGGTGGAAGAGCATTTTGTGTTTGTAATGCTCAGCTTTCTGGAATTCCGCTCGTTTCTGTAAGTGGCGAAAAGCAGTCAAGTTTCCAGACTGATTGTTTTGAAGATTTCTGGCAGGGATTTGCCGGTGGAGCAAAATGCAATATTCATCTTGATACAATTCGCGGCAGAAGTGATCATCACAAAATGGAAGGCCTTTTTAAGGCAGCCTCACGCGCAATAAGACAGGCAGTTGAAGTTGATTTGCGTCGTAACGGAGAAATTCCTTCTACAAAAGGCGTTATTATTTAATATTACTTCAATTTTGATTATAAATTTTTACAGGGAGGAACTATGGACGTTTCAGAAGAGATTTTAAATTTGCTAAGAGATAATGCCCGCATTTCTAACGAGGATATTTCTGCAATGACAAAAATTCCAGTGGAAGAAGTAAAGTCAATTATTCAGAAATTTGAAAATGACGGTGTTATTATGAAATATGCAGCCATTATAAATCCTGAAAAAGATTATGCTTTAAAAGAAAAAGTTCGGGCAGAAATCGAAATTCAAGTTCAGCCTGAACGCGAGCATGGATTTGACGGAATTGCTGATAGAATTTATCGCTTTCCTCAAGTAAAGTCAGTTTATTTGATGAGTGGCGGATATGATTTAAAAGTTGTAATTGAAGGCGACAGCTTGCAGGAAGTTGCAGGATTTGTTGCAAGAAAACTTTCTACAATTGCTGGAGTTCGTTCTACAAAAACACATTTTCTTTTAAAAACATACAAAGAAAACGATATTGTTTATGTAGAAGAAAATTCTGACCGCAGAGAAGGAGTAATCGCCTGAATTTTATCTGCAAAAAATTAAAAATCAGCAAATTAAGGAAGTTATAAAATGAAAGAAGATAGATTTAGTAAGGCAATGCTTGAAACTCCGCCAAGTGGAATTCGCAAGTTTTTTGAAATGCTTATTGGTCATGATGACGTTATTTCACTTTCTGTGGGTGAGCCGGATTTTCCAACACCATGGTGTATGCGGGAAGAGGCTTTTTATCATCTTGAAAAAGGACATACTTCATATACAAGCAACTGGGGTTTAATTGAACTTCGTGAAGAAATTGCAAAGTATATGGAACGTTACAATATGTACTTTAATCCTGTAAACGAAATTCTTGTTACTGTTGGCGCAAGTGAAGGCGTTGATGCTGTATTAAGGGCAATTTTGAATCCAGGAGATGAAATTATTGTTTGTCAGCCATGTTATGTAAACTATGTTCCGCTGGCAAATTTAAGTTTTGCAAAAGTTATTCCAATTGATACAAGTGTAAACGGTTTTTATCCGACTGCTCAACAGATTGAAAATGCAATTACGCCAAAAACAAAGGCAGTTATGATGTGTTCTCCAAATAATCCTACAGGAACAATGATTCCAAAAGAAGAACTTGAAAAAATTGCTGAAGTTGTAAAAAAGCATGAAATTTGGTGCATTAGTGACGAAATTTACTGTGAACTTGTTTATGACGATAATAAGCATGTTTCAATCGGAAGTTTTCCTGGAATGAAGGATTACGCAATTATTCTAAATGGATTTTCAAAGTCTTTTGCAATGACTGGCTGGAGAATTGGCTACATTGCAGCCTGCAAGGAACTTTTGGCTCAAATTATAAAATTGCATGGTTACAATACAATTTGTGCGCCGATTATGAGTCAGTATGCTGCACTTGAAGGATTGCGTAACGGATGGAATGATGTAGAAAAAATGCGCGTAAGTTACCAGCAGAGACGCAATCTTATGGCAAAATCATTTAACGATATGGGACTGTCAGTTCCAGAACCAACTGGCGCGTTTTATATATTCCCAGATATTTCTTCAACAGGACTTTCTAGCGAAGAATTTGCAACACAACTTTTTCAAAAATATAATGTTGCCGTTGTTCCTGGAAGTGTTTTTGGGTTTGGTGGAGAAGGTCATATTAGATGCTGTTATGCTACGGCAATTGACAAAATTCGTACTGCGCTCGAAAGAATAAAACAATTTGTTGATGAAAACAGAAAATAAAAATCAGTGTTAAAATAAAGTGTAAGTTTTTCAGCGGTTTTTACAGATTTTGATTTTTACTAAAATGATATTTTACAGAGGGATTTTAAGATGGATAATAATGCTTTTACATATTTGATTCCTGTGGTTTTGGTACTTGTAGCTGTTGCCATTGTAATTACTTTAATTACACGGAAAAAATCTTCTTCAGATTCAAAATCCTTAAATATGAAAAACAAGGTGCAGATTGTAAAAGAAGCAAAGCGCCGAATCAATAAAGATCCTCACGATCCTGCCGGCCTTATTCCGATGGGCGATGTTTATTTTAGCACTGAACTTTGGGAAAAAGCCTATTCTGTTTATGATCAACTTGTAAAACTTTCAGTGGAAAATTCTTCAATAGATTTGTTTTTAGTTTCGCTTCGATTGGGAATTTGTGCAGTAAAGCTTAAGAAATATCAGGAAGGGTATTCGGCACTTAGTGTTGCAGCAAAAATTAATCCTCAAAATTATGAAGTAAATTATTATCTCGGGCTGTCTTGCTTTGAAGCTGGTCAATGGGAAAAGTCGATTCCATGCTTTAAAAAGGCTTTGATAGCAAATCCTGAAGCGGAAGGTGTTTATAATTTTTTGGGTCAGGCTTTGTATAATTCGCGGCATTTTAGAGAAAGTCTTCCTTGCTTTAAAAAAGCACTTGCAGAAGATCCTACAAATAAAGAAGTAATTTATGATATGGCTGATGCAATGCAAGAATCTGGAATGGGAGACAAGGCTATAAAGATGTTTATGCATCTTAGAGCGGATCCTGTTTATGGAGCCCGCTCTTGTCTTTCGTCAGGAATTTATCATGCAAAAGCTGGCGACAGAAATGCTGCTATTGCTGACTATGAAATTGGTTTAAAGCATGAAAATATTCCGCAGAATATAAAACTTGAACTTCTTTACAATCTTGCGCGACTTTATTTTGAAAATAATGAAATTTCAAAAGGATTGAATTGTTTAAAGTCAATCAGGATGCTTAATTTGAATTATAAGGACGTAAATTCTTTAATAAGCAGATATCAGGAACTTAGCCAAAATTCAAATTTGCGTATTTATCTTTCAGCCGGAAGAAGTGAATTTATTGCGCTTTGCCGTCAGTTTATTGCTGAAAAATATAAAGACAATACAATAAAAATTCAAAGTATTGACGAAGATTCTTTGTTTACAGATATTTTTGCCACAATCTTCAATTTAAAGTGGGAAGATACAATTTTGTTCAGATTTTTTAGAACTAGCGGAGTTACAGGCGAAATGTATGTGCGGGAATTTCACAGCCATATGCAGGACGTTAAGGCGTCCCGCGGATTTTGCATTACAGCCGGTAGTTTTACAGAAGAATGCCACAAATACATCGAAGGACGCTCTTTAGATTTGATTGAAAAGCCTGAACTTACAAAAGTTTTAAAGCAAATTCAGATTCACTGATTATTTTTGAATTACAACCAAATTTCGCTCGTGGTCTTCTAAAAATGGAACGCTGAGATTTATACATTTGTAGTTTGTTACAAAACTTTTTACAGTTTCCATTTCTACATTGATTTTTTCCATTCTAGCTTTGTATGCTGCAATGTAACCGCCATTTTTTAGCATTTTAAAAAGAACTTTGATTATTTTTTTGTCAAACGGATGAAATGCTCTAAAAACTTCAATATCAAAACTTTGAGGCTCTACAAAATCTGCTTGAATACATTGAATTTTTACATTCTGTAAGTGCATTTTATTTACTGTGCTTTGCAAAAAGGCACATCTTTTTTCCATTCGTTCTACAAGAATAAAATTTTGGTCAGGGAACGCAACTGCAAGCGGAATCCCGGGACAGCCGCCACCAGAACCAATGTCACCTATGCTAAGCGAAGACTTATTTTGTGTTTTGCATCTTTCTTGAATCAAAAAGCTTAAAGAAGGTACTGCTGCAAGACTGTCTAAAATATGGTTTACAGTAAGTTCATCTTTAGAATCAGCCTTCATTAAATTATATGATTTGTTAAATTCAAGAATTTCATCAATATAAAGTTCAAGAGCTTGAATTTGTTCATTAGTGAAATTTAAATTTAATTTTTCTAGTCCAAGATTAAGTTTTTCAATCATAAAAAAATCCCCATAAAATTTTAGTGCAAAAATTTTTTTTTCAGTCTAAATCAATTAAAAAATCTAACTGCCAGTTTGGATCGGAAATTTTCATAGAAAGCAAATTTCCCACTCTGCTTGCTGTAAGATTTTTTCGCTGAGAAAGTTGATAAAGAAATGAATATTGATTTGGTGAATCCTGCATTACAAGGACTGCCGCTGAATAATTTGAAATTCCATCTTTTTCCTGCGAAACTTTAAAAAGAATATGGAATGTTTCCGTAAAAAATTTTCCGTCAGATAAATATCGCCGATCGCCGGTAACTAGAAAAGTTCCGTCATCCTGAACTTTTGAAATATAAATTTTTTTGCAGGTTTTTAAAATATCATAGGAATTTACGCGAAATCGCAAAATTTTTGCAGAATTTGAATTTGCTGAATCAGAAATGTCCGTTTTTTGAACTTTTTCAGCTGCAGAATTTTCATTTTTTTGCAAAGAATCTTCATTTTTAGCAATCAGATTTTGATTTTGACTTTGAGAGATTTTATTTAAGTCAGTTTTTAATGTTTCAAGTTCATCAAGAATTTTTTGCAAAACCGTAGTTGCCTGTGTTTGTGATGAATTTTCATTAAAAAGATTTTCGAGAGAAGAGGAAGTTAAAAGTCCGGCTGAATCCAAAGTGAACAAGTCTGCTGCGCTAAGAGAATTTGATTTTAGAATCGAAGAAGTGCTTTTTAAATTTTGAGTATCTGTACTTTTTGCAGAAGTCTGCGTTTGCGAAGAAGATAGTGTGTTTTGAGAAGACTTGCTTTGCGAAGAATTTCCCGGATTGTAAAAACTTTCATCTATTGTTGGAAAAGAAATGTTTGGCATCGAAGGCGACAGAACAGATTCTGATGTTAAACTTGAAAAAATATCATTTGAAGAATATTTTTCAGATGAGTTTTGTGCCATCGAAAAAAAATTTGCAAGAAATAAAATTTCTGCTGCAGCAAACAAAACTTTTTTATTAAAGGTTTGCAAGGCTTTCCTCCACAAATTCAAGTCTTTGTGTAAGTTCATTGATTGTTTTTTCAAGCCGTTTTTTTTCTTTTTCAAGTTTGGTTTTTGGATCATCAGTTGAAGATTTTTTCTTCATCATTGCAATAACGCTGTCCGGACTTTTGCCGCTTTTTATTGCTTCAACAGCCTTTGCTTTTTGATCTGATTTTTTACACGAAGCAACAATTTTCATATTGTCAAAACCAAGTTCGGCATCTTCTGTCGGAAGCAAAGAAACTTTTGCTGCAGATTTTGCTGTTGTACGTGGAAGTTGAAGAATTCTGTCAAGATAATCTTCGTAGCGAATGTTTGCCTGCTCGCAAAGCGCGTGTGCCTTTATAAGACTTTTTCCCAAATCCTGCATAATGCGTGCGTTTGGTTCAATATATTTTATGCGGATTTCTTTAGTCAGCTCATCAAGTTCCTGGCTTCCAGAAATATCAAGCTTGTAATAAGATTTTTGTTCAGCAATGTCCAAAAGAGAATGAAATTTTGCCCAAAAATAATTTGTGTGACTTTTTGCCTGGTGCGGAGGATTCTTGCCACCGTTTTGTGCAATTTGCTCTTCATTTATGAGATGATGAGTATATTCGTGAATTGAGGTGTAAATAAGTTCGTTGTCAGTTTTGAAATTTTTATTGTGAAGAAGAATTTCTCTTGTATCAGGTTTGTAAAGTCCGTTGACTCTTGTGCTGCTTTTTCCTGTCATTATTACAGAAAATTCAAGATTTGTTTCCTGCAAATCCAAAAGCATATTTTTAATAGATTCGTTGTCCATGCAGCCTATTTTAGTTTGTTTTTATATTTGTGTGAAGAAGAGATTTTTTTTAATTTTTTGCAAATTTTGCTCTAAAAGAAAAATTTCTATTTTTGCATGAACATTGCTAACCTTGCAGGCGAAGACTAAATTTTATGAGAAAAGTAAAATTTTTTTTCAAAGAAAAATCTGCTTATGGAAGTGTTTAAAAATACATAGAAAATGATTTTTTAAAGACTTCCTTATTTATTTTTTGAGGCAGCTTTTGCAGCAATTTGCTTTTTTATTGAATCTGCAAAAAGTTTTTTCTGGTCATTTCGTACAGGAACAGAAAATTTTGGCTGCCCGTCTTTTTCGGAAATGCGATAAATTTTATTTCCATTTACTGTATATGCCGGACTTGAAGGATTATTTACCCACCAGTCAAGAACTGCAATAACGCAAAGTGTGTATTTTATTAAGTTTGCATTTGTTGCTGAAGTTTTTGAATCATCTTTTTTTGCACCCAAAAGAACATCAAGTCTTGTTGAAATTGAATTTGGTAAGTCAAAATTATATCTATCCCAAGGATTCAGTACTCCGAGAACCGGTTTTTTGCCTTCTGAATTTTCATCGATTCTTCGTACAAGCGTTGAAAAAACTGTTCTAACATAATCTGTGCGTGCGTAAAGTGGTCTGTATTTGCTGTCGTTGCTTGGTTTTTGCAGAATTGGCGCGCTGAACTGATAATTCGGTAAAAAGAAATATTTTATGCGCCACAAAATGTTATTTAAACACTCTTTGCCATATTGTGTGTTTGCGTAATCTGGAGTTGAATAAATTGAATTTACATAGTTGCGCAAATAGTCGCCAAGCTTTTTGTCAAAAAGTTCTTCGTGATAAAAAGCCCATTCACTCAGCGTTTCATTTAAATCATCTGGAATTTCGCTGAGTCTTTCGTCTGCTTTTATATTGAAATTTATGTTTCGACAGCCCTGAAAAAAGTCTTCAATAATTCTAATAAGAACAACTGTTACTTGCAGAGGATTTTGTGGATCTAAAACATTGAATCCGTCTTCAAAATTATAAATCGGCTGAAAATACGGATAAAGATCTGGATGCGAATCTAAATGACTGAATCCTGCTTCTGGGAAAAGTTGTTCAAGGATTTTTAGTCCCATAGAAACAACTCCATCTTTTACTCCGGCAATGTGTCGGTTTTCTTCAAGTTTTTTCTTGATTTCTTCCTTCTTTTTGTCATCAGTCTTTTTTTTACGTTCTGGAAGAAGAAGATCAAATTTTGTTAAATTTAAAAATTGAAGAATTTGAGCAATTTGTGAAGTAAAGAATTTTGGAAATTCAACATATTCTGTTGCACACATTCGCATAAGAAGCGGATACATTCCTTTTATAATTTGATTGTAAACATAAATCCATTCAGTAATTCCCTGCTTTGCGAGAGTTTGAATTCTATTTTTGTCTACATCGTTATAAGAAATTAAATCTGTGTAAACTTCTTTGATAAGCAAAGGAATCTGCTGGTCGCCAATGTAATAAATTGTAATAAGCTCGTGGTAAACTGCGCGTACAAAAGGAATCAGCATTGAAACTGTTAAATTGTCTGCTTCGTTCTGCACTTCAAGCGAAAGCGTGCGGATATCGCGCATTGTCCATTTTCCAACAGTACGCAGAAATTTAAATTTAAGGTCAGTTTCTGTGGCGATTTTGCTTTTGTATGAGTCTGGTGAAATTTGAATAAAAGTTTTTATTGTGCTTACAAAAGCCTGCAAGTGCTCTACGTGGCGTTTTATGATATATTCACCGAATGTTTTTGTAACTTTTTCTTTGTTTTTAGAATTCATCTTAAAAAAGAAATTAAAAAGTCCGTAATTAGGCTTGATTTCATAAAGTGGCGACATCATAAGTTTGTCCATAAGTTTTAAATCATGGTTTGTAAGTGCCGGCAAATCTTCTTCTGTCTTCTTTTTCTTTACATTGCTTGTGTTGAAATTTTGTGTTTGCATAGGTTTTATATTACTTGTTGCTGTAAGTTTGGAACTTTTATCTGCAATATCTGATGCTGAAAGTCCCGAAGCTTTTATTACGACATCCTGATGCCTTTTGTGGCCAGGAAGATTTGAGGTATCTATAGGAACTGAACGTTCTTTTAAAACTTCTCCACCTAGAACTTTTTGCATGGCAAGCGCTTCCTGCTCATTAACAGGACCAATATTTTTTCTTGTGCGATCAATTGCACCAGGTTCAAGTGTGCGTGCCGGTCTGTTTTCTTGATTTTCTGCCATACATTTTTCCTCCGCTGTACTTTTTATAATCGAACCAAATATTTATCTGCAATACCAGGAAATGATTTGAATGAAATTTTTTGTCCTTCTGAATCAAGCAATGTTCCTTCAAATTTTCCGTAAATTATATGATAAACTGTGCGCAAAATAAAAATGCTGATTGTATTTAAATTATCGGAAATCGGCATAAAAGTAAGATCCACCATACCTTCCGTGTCCTGAATAACCCATTTTTCCTGAATTCCCTGTGAATGTGTAATTTTGACTGGTGGAAGAAGAGTGATTTTTCCGTCAAACATCATCTGGTTTCCATTTATGCGTTCCGGGCTTACATCTTCAAGCATTTTGTCTTCGAGTCTAAAACTCAAATTTTTGCCCTTGAAATTTCCAAATCCAATAATATGTTCTCCGTGATTTCTAAAAGAAGTGTAAATTCTGTTCATTTCAAAAACGCAAATTCCTTCTTTTTCAGTCATTGGAATAGGTGCATTGTGTTTTGGAATAAGATTTATAATTCCCCTTGCCGGCATACTTGCAATGTAAGTTGCAGAACATCGGCGCATTGTAGGAGACGGAAGCACATAAGTAAGTTCAGCAAAATTTTCTGAATCAAATTTAGCGGCAATTGATGCATGAACATCAGGTTTTGTTGAATTTCCGCGCAGATTAAAAATTACTGAAAGTTTTTTTTGTGTTCGATCCCAGGAAATTCTTATGTAGCGACTTTTTCTATAACTTGAAGTAGAAGCTCTTTCTAAACTGTGGGGAATAAAACGTTTTCTTGGACCCATTACATTGTGGTAAACAAATTTTTTGCCGGTTTCAGTGTCCCAAAAAATGACTTCTGCCCAACCAAACATTTTTGCATCAATAAAATTTATGTAACCAATGTATTGTTCAATATTAAAATAAATTGTAATTCTGCTTTTTATTCTGAGATTTGTAATAAAAGAAGGAAGGGCAATTGTGCTGTAAGGCTTGTAAACTCCGCGAATATCCAGGCGTTTGGGGTGCCCTAAAAATGTGCCAAAAACCGGTTTTTTGTTTTTTACAAAACTCGGCGGCATTTCTGATATATCTCTTGTATACAAAACAACCTCTTTTTAATGATTATATATAATTTTTTCTTTGTCTACAATTATTGCATTTTTGTAAAATAATCCTTTTTCGATCAAGTTCAGTTTGGAAAAAGGATTTTTGTTTTTATGAACTAAATTGTCAAGTCAAGTGCAACGAAAGTCCATAGAAAACTTCATAAGGGGTT
>CAVCIJ010000304.1:0-3694 GCA_963601995.1 bacterium
AATCAATCCGTCTGACTGCCCAAAAAATTTTGAATTGATTTTTAGATTTTCCCTGAAATCAGATTTTTTTTCGATAGCATTAAATTCCGCCATCGTAGCGCAAAAAATTCCGCGGTTGCTTGTCATCCATACAGCACCTGTGTAATCTGGAATCGCCTGAAAAATTCCGTCTGCACCAAGCCCGTCCGTGCTGTCGTAATTTACAAAATTTGCACCTTTATTCATATTGAGCCGCGAAATTCCGGTTCCTGTTGTAATCCAATAATCTCCGCTTTCATTTTCGCTGATTTTAAAAACAACATTTCCAATCATTCCGTCCGCTGTGGAAAACTGCCGGTTTACTTTTCCGTCTTTCAAAGTAAAAATTCCGCCGCCATCAGTTCCGCACCAGATTTCGCCTTTTGAATCCTCAAAAATACACATTATATATTCGTTTGCAATTCCGTCTTTTTTCGTAATTGAAGTGATTTTTCCAGTTTTGCCATCGATGATAGAAAGTCCTGTTGTAGTGCCAACATAAATATCGCCGTTTTTAATTTTAATTCCCACACGAACCTTGTTTCCAGCAAGTCCGCCGCTTTGAGTAATGCTCACAATTTTTCCGTCTGAAGTCATAACAACTTCACCAAGCTTTTCATAGCAGGAAACCAAAACTGAACCATCAGAAGCAACACTCACATCGCGGATTCTTACATTCCGGCAAAATCTCGTAAGTTCATTCTCAATAAAATTATTTTTTTTAAGGCAGTAAAGTCCGTTGTCCGCTCCAAACCAAACAAAATCGCGTTTTGTATCTTCTGCAATCGCGTTAATTGTTGTTGACATTGCTGTTGTTTTAAATTTACTCGGGCTCAGTCTCTGAATTCCACCGCGATCAGTCGAAAACCAGATGTTTCCTTCGCGATCCTGAATTATTTTTGTAATTTTGTCATCAGAAAGTCCGTTTGAAGAATCAAAATAAGAATAATTTCCTTCGTGCATTACAGTTACGCCGGTATCGCGCGAAAACCACATATTTCCTTTTTTATCCTGAAAAATGCAGGAAAGACTCGTCCCTTCCTGATCTCCGTAGCCAACATCGTAAACTCTCTCATCCGCACCCGAAACTTTCACAGCATAATGCGGCGCCAGTCCAAACCAAAAATCAGTATTGTTATCCTGCATAATGTAAGTTACAACCGCATTCTTAAAATCCTTAAACCCTCTAAACCTTTCAAGAGATTTATTTGTATAAACATAAACGCCGTTCGCTCTCTGCGATAAAATCCAGATTCTGCCGGCCGTATCGCAGTACAAATCAGAAACAAGAATATTTTCTTCGCCAAACTGAGCCAAAGCGTCAAACTTCGTAAGATTTTCATTTCTGTCAATTATGGCAATTCCAGCCGAAGTTCCAACCCAAATATTTCCATCCTTATCCTCACAAATCGCACGGATTGAATTGTTGGGAAGTCCGTTCTCCGTTGAAAATTTTTGAATTTCTCCATTTTTTGTAATCTTAAAAACACCCTCGTCATTAGAACCGTTCCAGATATTTCCCTTCGAATCTTCAAAAACAGTCCTCGCCGAAACAAAAGGATATTTTCTGTCCATACTGCGGTTAAAAGTAACAAACTCCACACCGTCAAAACGCACAAGCCCTTCGTAAGTTCCCAAATAAATATAACCACTCGATGACTGAATCAAATCAGCAACAGTATTTCCAGGCAAACCGTTTGCCGCCGTCCAGGTTCTACTCACATATTCAGAAAGAAAAGTATCGCGGCTAAAAGAAGTGTTGTAAGTTTCCTGTGCAAAAACTTCAGGCAGCAAAAACATCCAAAACGCAAAAATGCAAGTCAAAAATCCCAATTTTTTCATACATACATTTTGTTCTCAAATTAAATCTTTAGCAACCAATTTTTTTATAGCAAATTTTTTTTCATCAAGAGTACGGAAAAGCCGCAAATTTTCCGCCAGTTACTGACAAAATTCCCTGCCCCACAAAAATTTATTTCTTAACAAGAAAAATCCACGACTTTTCGCCAGTGCGCAAGTTGCGACAAACACGACTTTTCTCTCTTTCATTATTTTGTAAATCAAAAAAACGCAAATCAATTTAAAATAAAAAAACTCCAGAAGATAAAAATCTACTGGAGTTAAAAGAAAATTTAATATCAGGACATCTGATAAAAATTACAATTTTTAGATGTTCCCATTACAAATAAATTTATTATTTTTACCGCAACGCTGAAGAAACCTTATATTTAAGAATTCCATTCACGCCCCAGCAAAAAAGATACCACGCACTTTTAAAAACATTCATCTTTAAAACTTTTCTGTAAATATTCCACTGAGGTTTTATCATTTTTGTTTTACTTGCTGTCATACTGTCATCTCTCATTCTGTAATCAACAAGAACATCGCTGTAGCCCATTGCACATAAACCGTTTTTCATTATATCAAGCCAGTACGCATAGTCATCGCGAAGTGCCTTTAATTCTTCCTTAAAAAAAACTTTTTCAGGGAGTTTTGAAGTATCAACAATTGCCGCACTTGGAAAAATCGGGCAGTGTCTAAGCAACTGTTTAAAAGTCCGCTTACCTTCAAAAATATACGGCTTTAAAAGTTCAGCATCACATTTTGAATTCATTCTCCTGTACGAAGAAAAATAAATTGCAACACTTTCATCTTTATTTTCTTCTATATAATTCATCATTTTTAAAAGATAATCCGAATGCCAGATATCATCGCTGTCCAAAAAAGCAAAATACTGCCCTTTCGCAGCTTCCATCGCCTGATTTCTTGCCCCAGAAGACCCGCGATTTACTTTTGCACAAATTAAATGAATCCTTGCATCCTTCTCAGCATATTTTTGCACAACAGCCGCACCCTCTCCGTTATCCGGCGAACAGTCATCAACAATTATCATTTCCCAATTTTTGTAAGACTGAGCCAAAACCGACTCTATAGTCTGCCCCACCAATGCCGCTCCCTTGTACATCGGCGTAATAATAGAAACAAGTTTTTCTTCCATTTTAATTTCCCTGTAAATAGTTTTTTAAACAATATTTTTAGCCCCACGCGTAATGCACAGAACTTAATTTTGAGAAGATATTTTTCTTTGATTATTTTGTATTCGGGCGTTCCCCTGCGCTGCGCTTCGGGTCGCTATGTTCGGGGTTCAGTTCAATTCTCGCGGTTCCGCTATCGCTCCATTGCGTCGTTCTCTCCGTTCACTTAGCAACGGCTTCGCCGCCCCTACCAGCGCTAACGCATCAATCGCTTTTACCGCCAGAACAGAAATAAAATAAGCACCGGCAAAAGTCAAAAATAACGCAAGTGGAAAACACTCTGTATAAAAATTAAAATGCGTCATAAGTTGAATCAGCGGAAAATGAAAAAGATAAAGAGGATACGACCAGTCCTTTTTGCTCCCAATAGAACTTAAAAAAATAAACCTGGTTGAAAAAAATGCACAAATCAAAGAAAGCGAAGCGGGCATTAAAAATTCAGTTTTTAAAACATAATGAAGAGCAAAAAGGAGCACAGACGGAACAATCAGCAGATTTATTTTTTTTAATATCCAATCCCAGTTAAAAAACAAAAACATTCCGCTTGCAAAACAACTAACAAATGCTGGAAACTGATTTGCAATTTGATGAGGCAAATGCCAGGTCTTTGCATACCGGTCTAAAATAAAAGTATACAAAAT
>CAVCIJ010000305.1:0-8716 GCA_963601995.1 bacterium
TAAGAAAAAATCTTCGACATTACACGCAGGCGCAGTTACTGATGGAATTTTTTCTGATAAAGAAAATTTTCTTGTTAACAATGGCGCACTGGTTACTGACGAAATTTCTGCTGATAAAAAAAATTTCTTGGTAACAAGAAAAACTGTTTTTAACAAAAGAATTCCGGCGGTTAAGAAAAAATCTTCGACATTACACGCAGGCGCAGTTACTGATGGAATTTTTTCTAATGAAGAAAATTTTCTTGTTAACAAAAAAACTTTTTCTATAAAAAAATTCCTGCGGTTACAAAAAAAAATTCTTTTCGTAACAATTTTTTTTTTGCAGTAACAAAAAAAACTCCAACATCACGCAAAACTAAAATCAGCTAAAATCAAATTTTACAAGATATTTGAATTTATTGAATAAATATGCGCAAAATGACATAATTGCACGATAAATTTTTTATTCTAAGGAGCGATATATGACAGCACTTCGTGGGTCTTATACAGCGATGATTACACCGATGCTTACTAACGGCGACGTGGATTATGAAGGGTGGAAGAAAAGTATAAAATTTCAGTTGGAAGAAGGAATTGACGGTCTTTTAGCTTTGGGAACCAGTGGCGAAACTCCAACTTTGGACGAGGACGAAGAAAAAAAACTTTTGGACATTTTATTTCCTATGGTTAAGGAATTTAATGAAAAAAACAATAAATCTGTAAAAATTATGGTTGGTGCCGGTTCAAACAACACACGCGATGCCGTACGCTACTGTGAGCGTGCTAAGGAATTTGGTGCTGATTTTGCTCTCGTTGTAACTCCTTATTACAATAAGCCTAGCGATGAGGGAATTTTCAGACATTTTGAAGCAGTTTCTAAAGTTGGAATTCCGATTATTGTATATAACATTCAGGGACGCACTGGAAAAAACATTTCTGTTCCGCTGCTTGAACGCATTGCTGAACTTCCTAATATTGCCGGTGTAAAAGAAGCGAGCGGAAATATAAATCAGATGATGGAAGTTATTGAAAAAATCAAAAATAAAAAAGATTCTTTTTCTGTAATGAGTGGAGATGATGGTCTTACTTTGCCACTTTTGGCTGCCGGCGGAGACGGAGTAATTTCTGTTGTTACAAATATGATTCCAGCTTTAATGACTGAACTTGTTCATAAAGCACTTGACGGCGATTTTGAAGAAGCACGTAAAATTCACTACAGACTTCAGCCTTTCTTTAGAGCAGCCTTTGTTGACGGAAATCCAACCTGCATCAAGTACGCAATGAATCTAAAAGGACTTGCGGCAGGAAGTGTAAGACTTCCTTTGGCAGAGCCTACTGACAGTGCAAAAGAAATTATTAAAAATGCAATTAAAACTTGCGGGCTTTGATTTTTTTTGCACATAAAAAAATTTAATAAAAAAGAGGATTTTGTAAATATGGAAAAAATAGCTGTTGGTGTTTTAGGTGCAACTGGAATGGTTGGTCAGCGTTACATAAAGCTTTTGGAAAATCATCCGTGGTTTAAAGTAACTTATGTTGCTGCTTCTCCAAGAAGTGCTGGAAAATTGTACAAGGATGTTGTTTCAAGTAAATGGCTTATTGGTGAAGAAATTCCAAGTGATGTTGCTAATCTTACAATTCAGGATGCAAACGATGCAAAACTTGCTCTTGGAAAATGCAAATTCTGTTTTTCAGCATTGGAAATGGGCAAGGATGAGATTAAAGCTCTTGAAGAATCTTACGCTTCCTTAGGAATTCCTGTCGTTTCAAATGCAAGCGCAAATCGCTGGACAGAAGATGTTCCTATGCTGATTCCTGAAATCAATTATTCACATCTTGATATTCTTGCAAAGCAAAAATCTCATCACAATTGGGACAAGGGATTTATTGTTGTAAAACCAAATTGTTCTTTGCAAACTTATATGATGCCGCTTCATGCGCTCATTCAAGCAGGATATCCGGTAAAAAGAATGATTGTTACAACTTTGCAGGCAACAAGTGGAGCAGGTTATCCAGGTGTTCCTTCATTTGATATGATTGATAATATTGTTCCTTTTATTGGCGGAGAAGAAGAAAAGACCGAAAGAGAATGTCTTAAAATTTTAGGTAATGTTTCTGGAGAAAAAATTGAAAATGCTTCATTGCCTCTTGTATCTTCTACATGTACACGCGTTCCTGTAATTGACGGACACACTGCCTGTGTCTCTCTCGAATTTGATTTACCGGAGGAAAAAAAGCCTTCTCTCGAGGAAATTGAAAGAGTTTGGACATCTTACACATCTCTTCCGCAGGAACTTAAACTTCCTTCTGCACCTGAGCATCCGATTGTTGTACGCCACGAAGAAAATCGTCCACAGCCAAGACGTGACCGTGAAACTGAAAAAGGAATGGCTTGTGTTATTGGCCGCTTAAGAAAGTGCAATGTATTTGACGTGAAATTTGTTGCACTCAGCCACAATACAAAACGTGGTGCTGCCTTGGGTGGAATTTTGAATGCTGAACTTTTAAGGGCAAAAGGATTTTTTGATAATCTTTAGTCAGTTTTTTAATCTTTGAAAAAGCATTAAAAATGATTTTCAACAGATGACCTAAAATAAAAAAAACGCTTTCTGCTGGAAAAATTCTAAAAACAGAGTTTTTTTACTGAAAGCGTTTTTTTTCTAAAAATATAAAAATCTTTCTTCAGGTTGTTTTGAAAAATAATCTTCGAGTTTACTTTTACTTTCTTCGATACTATGAAAATTCAGCATAAGACTTTCAAAGTAGTGTGCAAATTGAAATTGCTGGCAGTAATACGCAAAAAATCTTTGCAGCCGGGTTTTGTAAAATTCTTCAGGCTGAAATTTTACCAGATAATCAATAAAATTTTCTGCGCACTGCAGGCGGTCAATTTTGTGGATTTTTTGAAAAGGAAGATTTCCTGTTTTTTCAAGAGATTCAAGTTCTGTTTTGATTTGAAAAAAGATCCATGGCTTAACCGCTGCTTCTCTTGCAATCATCAGACCGTAAAGTTTCGGACACAAATCGAGGATTTTTTTTGCTGAAAAACTGTCTTTTATATTTCCGTTTGCAACAATTTTTACAGAATTTTTATAGCGCTCAGTAAGTTTTTTGAGCCATTCATATTTTGGTTCATTTCTGTATTTTTCCTTGATTGTGCGCGGATGAAGGGCAATAAGTTCAACTCCTTCTTCAGCAAGCATATCAGTAAAAGAAAAAAATGATGATTCTGTAAAATCTTCATCTCCAAGCCTGCATTTTACGCTGAGCCGAATGTGCTTTCCTGTTTTTTCTTCTGAATCTTTTAAGACTTTTTTTACATTTGAAACAGCTTCTCCTGTAACTTTTAAATCTTTTAGCATCCAGGAAATTCCAGCACCAGTTTTGTAGATTTGAGGAGCACTGCACCCCATATTTATGTCGATTCCAGAGCCACCCTTTTGTGAAAGAAAGGCTGCTGCTTCTGCAAGTTTGTCTGCGTTAGTGCCGGTTATTTGCCACACCATTTTTTCAGGGGCACTTTCGTTTAACAAATAAAATTTTTCAAAAGGTCCCATATTGAGCAGGGAGCCGGCATTTATCATTTCGCTGTAATATTCATCGCAAAAACCAAAGTCTTCTATGGTTTTTCGGAACGCTTCGTGGCTTAAAGTAGCCATTGGTCCGCAGATAAGTTTTGTCATTTTTTGCTTGGCTTTTTTTCAGGAAGTTTTAAAACTTAAATTCCAGGCTCTAAAACTTCCCTTTACAATCAGTTTTTAAAGTTCTTCAACTGCTTTTGCAGCTTCGTCAACATAGTCAACATTCAGACTTTCTATTTCACCGTTGTCAACTGAACGTGACATATTCTGTTCAATTGGAATGCGTGCAAGAACTTTTAAATTAAAATCACGTGCAATTCCTTCAATATTACTTTCGCCAAAAATCTTTATTTCTTTATTGCAGTCCGGGCACTTTACGTAACTCATATTTTCTACAAGTCCAAGAATCGGAATGTTCATAGTGTTTGCCATATTTACAGCTTTTTCTACAATAACGCGCACTAACTGCTGAGGAGATGCTACAATTATAATTGCATCTACTGGAAGCGACTGAAAAACTGTGAGTGGAACATCGCCAGTTCCCGGAGGACAGTCAACAAACATATAGTCAACATCTTCCCAAACAACATCAGTCCAAAATTGTTTTACTGCACCAGAAATAACCGGTCCTCTCCAAATTACAGGAGTTGTTTCGTCCGGAAGAAGAAAATTCATAGACATAAGCTGAATTCCGCTTTGGCTTTTTATTGACTGAAGATAGTCTTCCATATTTCCATTGCTCATTTTCATTTTTCCAGCAACTGCTTTTTCTTCGCCTAATCCGAATGCGGTAGGAATTGAAGGACCTGTAATGTCTGCGTCAAGAATTGCAGTTCTGAATCCGTCTCTGTGAACCTTGCATGCCAGAAGACTAGTAACAAGCGATTTTCCAACGCCACCTTTTCCGCTTACAATTCCAATAACTTTTTTTACGCTCGAACCTTCATGAAGCTGTGCTTTTAAATCGCGTTTTTCGCATTTATCTGAACAGTTTGAACAGTTTCCGCCACAATCTGAACTCATAATATTCCCCTCCGGAAAAGTAAAAAATTCATCATTCTTCTAAAAAAAATTGAAATTTAAAAAAAATGATTTGTATTCAAAGATAATAAAATTTAGTAAAAAAATGAAATTCTTTGCAAATAAAAATTATGAAGCAATCGCAGCAGCAGCTCCAATTGCTCCAAAAACACCAAGACTTGCAGCCATCATAATTAAGCCTGCGATTAAAACTCCTGCCATTACAGCAAAGACGGTTTCCTTAAAATTCATATCAAGAAGGCTCGCCGCAAGAGTTCCAGTCCACGCTCCTGTTCCTGGAAGTGGAATTCCCACAAAAATCATAAGTGCAATAAAAAGTCCATGACCTGCTTTTTCCTGAAGTTTTTTTCCTGCATTTGCACCTTTTACCAGGAAAAAACTACAGATTTTCCCGATAAATTTTTTATTTTGTCCCCATTCAAGAAATTTCCGGGCAAAAAGATAAATTACTGGAACAGGTGCCATATTTCCTAAAATGCAAACTACATATGAAGGAATTATAGGAAGTCCGAATCCCTGTGAAATTGGAATTGCTCCACGAAGTTCAATCAGCGGTACCATTGAAATAAAAAAAATTGCGATGTACTTTACAAACATAGTCCGTCCATTATAGACAATTTAAATTTTACATTCAATGCACATTTTTTTTTGAATACGTGCAGAAAAATTTTGTTGAATAAGAGCAATTCTTTTGTTTTATAAAAAGTTCGCTGGGTAACAGACGATTTTTTTGTAAGCACGCAGACTTTTGCCAGTGCGTTTACTGATAAAATTTCTGCTGATAAAGAAAAATTTCCTGGTAACAAGGAGCCCGTTTTTACAAAAATTCCGACAGTTAAGAAAAAAATCTTCGACATCACACGCCAATGAGTTTACTGATGGAATTCTTTGTTTCGTAATAAATCTTTTTCTTAACAAAAACTTCATTAGTAACTGCGCAAATTTTGCCGGCACTATTTACTGACAAAATTTTCTGTTTTACAGTAAATCTTCTTCTTAGCAAAAAATTTTTTACCATCTGTCAGTCTTTTTATCAAAAAAATTATAATCAGTTTACAGGAAGCACTTTTATCTTTAAAGTAAGGTCTGTTTTGCTTAAAATTTAAAAATCATCTTATAAATTTTTACCTGGGGATTTTACAAAAATGTTTCCGCCTTTTCCAACAAACGAAGCTTACAAACTTTGCATCGAAATCATTCAAAAAATAAAAAATGGAACAATTCTTATAAAAGAAATTTCCCGGCAGAGCGAGGAGCGAAAAAATCAGGGAGTAATGCTTGGCGTCTTAGTTTGTGAAGATCAAAATAAAAATAAAATAAATCTTGCTTCACTTTCCGGGCTTGGAAAAAATCTTGAATATAATTCTGAAATTTCTACTGATGAAAAAAAATTTATTTTTGTACAAGCAATTGTAAGTCCGCAAAAAATAACTGAAACTTTAAGTGAAAATGACTGTGAAATTCATCTGCTTACAAAAAAAATAAATTCTTTAAAAGAAAAAATAAAAACTGACTTTTCCTGCACGCAGAATTTACAGGAACTTGAGAGCTTAAAGAAAAATCGCTCTAACCTTTGCAACGAGTCACTAAAAAAAGTTTATGATTTGTACAGTTTTCACTGTGCAGACAAAAAAATTCGCAGTTTAAAAGAAATTTGCAAAAATCAGAACAATGGAAAATTTCCTCCAACCGGAACAGGAGAATGCTGCGAGGCAAAACTTTTGGACTTTGCCTTTTCAAAAGAATTTACTCCGCTTAGCATGGCACAGGTTTTTGTAGAAAAAAAATTTCTTGACTCCTCAGTTCTCGAAATGCCTGAAATTTCAAATCCCTGCGATGAAAGGTGTGGATTGATTCTGCCTGAAATGCTCGGCTTAAAAATTCTTTATCGTGATGATGATATAATTGTCGTGGATAAGCAAAGCGGACTTTTGAGTGTTCCAGGCCGCGGACCGTTAAAAAGCGACTGCGTTGTAAACCGCGTAAAGCGCCTTTTTCCAAACTGCATAGAGCAGCCTTCAGTTCACAGGCTTGATATGGAAACCAGCGGACTTTTAGTTCTTGCATTTACAAAAGACGCCCACAGAAACCTTTGCCGTCAGTTTGAAGAAGGAAAAATAAAAAAATCCTATATTGCACTTGTTGACGGAATTTTAGCTAAAAAAGGAATTCATTCTGAAGGAAAAAATGAACTTTATTTCAGACTCGACATAAATAATCGCCCTCATCAGATTTGGGATCCAGTTTACGGAAAAAAATCCATTACTGAATGGAAAATTCTTGACGTAGAAAATTATCGTTCTCCACAAGGAAAAATCAGAGCAGTAACAAGAGTTTTGTTTTTACCACAAACAGGCCGCACTCATCAGCTTAGGCTTGTTTCAAGCGATTCTCACGGATTCAACTGCCCTATTATTGGCGATACTTTGTATGGTCACTGTGATAAAGGCGAGCGTCTTATGCTTCACGCACAGTCTTTGAGTTTTATTCATCCGACAACTTTAAGACAGATGGATTTTTTTTGTGAAGCGCCGTTTTAATTTTTTTCATAAAATTTTGACGCCAAGAAATTCAGCGTATTAACAAGAAGACTTTTTTCTTAACCCAAAAATTTCGTCAGTAATAAAATTTTGCCTGTTATACAAAAAAAACTTCTTCAAAATATAGAAATTTCTTCACATTGAATTTTTTTGTCTTTAAAATATAATTCCTTTATGCTTTGTGAAAAATGCACTCATTGCGGATTATGCGAAGGCGATGGAATTTTTTTTCAGAATAAAGATATTTTTGTTGAAACGTCTTCAAAATCAGTATTCTGCGGAATAAAAAATTCGTCTTCTGCCGATGTTGGATTAGCCTTTGACATAGGAACCACAACTATAGTCGTAAAAGCCTTTTCTTTGCAAAGTGGAACTGAACTTTTTTGTTTTGGCGAGCAGAATTCACAGGTAAAATTTGGCAGCGATGTAATTGCAAGAGTAAATTACGCATCTTCAAAAAGCGGATTTGAAGAACTTTGTTCATCTCTAAAAACTCAACTTGAAAAACTTGTTTTACTTGCAATGATGAACGTTTCAAGTAAGTTTTTGTCACTAAGAAAGGGAAATCCTTTTCTAAAAGAAATTGTTCTCGTTGGGAACACCGCGATGCTTTCTTTTGCAGCAAAATTAAGCGTGAGTTCACTCGAAAAATTTCCTTTCAAATCGCCTTCGGAATTTGGCTTTGAAGAAAATGCATCATTGTATTTGACGTCTTCTTTTATAACTGATTCAACGAAAATTTATTTTGCACCTGTAATTTCAGCATTTGCTGGTGGTGATGCAGTTTCGGCAGTTTTAAGTTCATTTGATTTTTTTTCAGAAAAAATGCAGTTTCTTGCTGATCTTGGAACTAACTGCGAAATGGCAATTTTTAGCAAAAAGTCAAATCAGCTTGTATTTACTTCAAGTTCAGCAGGACCGGCTTTTGAAGGACAAGGAATTGAATGCGGAAGTTCAGCGTTTCCCGGTGCAATTTCAAAAGTGTCCTTTAGCAAAAAAGATGAAAAATTTCTTTGCACTGTTATTGCCAATCTTGAGCCAAAGTCAATTTGCGGAACCGGACTTATTTCTGCCGTAAGTGAGTGTTTAAAGTTTAATCTGATTGATTTTTCCGGTGCAATTTTATCTGAAAAATCTGGCTCTGATGCAAAAAGAATTTATCTTAGTAAAGAAGTTTTTATTTCACAAAATGACATTAGAAATCTGCAGCTTGCAAAATCTGCTGTAAAAACAGGGCTTTCTTTTTTGGGCAGAGAATTCAGCGAACATGATTTAGAAAAAAGTGTTTTGTATTTAGCAGGCGGATTTGGTGAAAAACTTGATAACAGCGCCGCTTTAAAAATAAAACTTTTTCCTTCATATTTAAAAAAAATCATTCACTGCGGAAACGCTGCCTTAAGCGGTGCAAGTCTTCTATTCGACGAAAAGTACAGATTGCAGGCAAAAAAAATTGTCCAAAACTCAAAAAGTATAAATCTTGCTGAATCAGAAAAATTTCAGGAAGCATTCATAGAAAATTTGAATTTTTAGCAAATTTTTATTAAGTCAAAATGCGATGCTTGACCTGTTGCTAAT
>CAVCIJ010000306.1:0-2779 GCA_963601995.1 bacterium
GATGACTACAATGTTGATACAAACAACTATGCCCTTGAAACACAGTGCGCTTTTACCTTCAATCTTGATTTTCCAATACACATCATTACAACTGACTGGATAAAATGGGGCGAAGCAATTTTTGGAAAATACAGCGAAATGTCTCCTGCAAAGCAAAAAATACTTTTTGTGCCGTACAAACTTTTTCAATATCTGAATTTTGAACTTCAGATTTCACCTTTTATTGATATTGGTCTTTTAAAAAACAGAGCATCTGGCTCCGTTCTCAGCATAAAGGAAGGTATTTATACTAGTGGACTTGAATTTTTAGTTTATCCACAAAAATGGAAAAGTTATGTTGTGAGAGCAAGCGTAGGCTATGATTTATCAAAGGGAATTCTTAGTGAAAAAACAGATTATTTTGATTCAAGCTGGAGAAATCCAAGCCGCAACTATGAATTCTACTTTGGACTTGGACTTCTATTCTAGAAAAAAAACAGAATCTAAAAAAAACGCAGCATTTTTACTCTTAAGGTAAAAAAACTTAAAATTCAAAGGCATTTTTAAAGAATGAAATATTTTTTAGGAAATGCTTTCTATTTTATAAGTTTCTGGCTGCTCATAACTTTCCAATATTCTTCTGGTTCATATTCCGATAAAACTGAAAAAAGTGCTCTTCCAAACAGAAATTTTCCATTCAGTGCACAAATATCAGCGAATTCATAAAAAAGTTTCCACACATCATTTTCATTTCCCCACTTTACAATGTCAGGATATTTTGCCGAATATGTGAGTAAGGCAGAAAAATTTTCGTATTCATAGCCGTTAAGCCTGCTAGAAAGCACGCTGTCAATTCTAGAAACTGCAATAATCGAAGCAAGTGCACTGCATTTTAAGGCTTTTTCAGCGCGTCCAAAAGTTTTATAATAGTCAGCGAGTTTTATAAGCGCAGAAAATCCTGTAAGGTCGGAACATCTGTAAAGCAAAAAGAATTTTTCAACAGAATCATCGCTGTCGCTTATAAGATTTGTAATTGCTGATAAAAATGCATTATCACTAAAAAATTGATTATCAGAAGCTGAGAGTAGAAGATATTTTTCATAATTATCGTAATCTCTCATATTCAAACTGATTTTTGCCAGTTCATTTAAAATATCATATTTTTGCTCGCTAACGTCCAAATATTCAGAATTAGAATATGCCTTACCAAGATAATCAAGAGCAATTTCATTTTCACCCTCAAGTTCATAAATCTTTGCAATTAAAAAATCTGCTTCAGGATATTCAAAATAATTGCTCACATAATCAAAAAACACATTGTAATCATTCTTAAAATAAGAGACGCCTTTTTTATCAAGATGCTGCTGAATAATGTCAATCACTTCAAACAGTTCCATTTCCTGCAGTTCGCGAATAAAAAGGTTAAGATCTTTACCAACTTTGCGAATTCTTGATTTTTTCATTAGACTTTCCAGCTGATAAACCTGCCAATCACAGTCAATCTTTTTTAATTCCTTACTTTTTTCAGCGTAAGAAAATGCTGAACCATAATCTCCATCATCAAAAGACTTTTGTGCCAAAAGCATATAGCGCCACGCTTCATTGCCTTTTGTGTTTTTTTGAGGAACAGTTTTAGAAAACAAGAGCTGCGGTGCTGCAACAAGAACAGAAAAAAATACCGCAATAATAAGGTTTTTGTTCATTATAATGACTCCAATTCTGCTTTAAATACAGCATCGGCATCTTTTGCATCAATTGTTTGAACTATTTTTCCTTTCTTAAAAATAATTACCTTATTTCCGCCGCCAGCAATTCCAAAATCAGCGTGTTTTGCTTCTCCCGGTCCATTCACAATGCAGCCCATAATTGCAATTGTTACGTTTTTGTTAAGCGACATCAACTTATTTTCCCATCTGTCAACAAATGAATGTACATCAAAGCCAAGTCGACCGCATCTAGGGCAACTTATTAAAGTTACTCCGCCTTCTCTTAATCCACATTCATGAAGAATTTCTCTGCCGGCAATAACTTCATTTTCCGGACTTGAAGAAAGGCTGACTCTTATTGTAGAGCCGATTTTTTCATTCAAAAGATGAGTAAAAGCCATTGTTGACTTTACAACTCCAGAAATCAGAGGACCTGCCTCAGTAACGCCAATATGAAGCGGAACATCACTGATTTTTGCAAAAAATTCATTTGCATCAATTGTTTCCTTTACAGAAGACGCTTTCATACTAACAAGATAATTTTTAAAATTCAGCTCTTCAAAAATTTCACATTCTCGCAAAGCAGCCTGAGCTAAAGCCTGAGCACGTGTTATTTTTCCAGAAATAACGTTCTCTTCTAAATCCTTTGGCAGACTTCCTGAATTAACCCCGATTCTAACTGCAACTTTTTTTTCTTTACACGCATTTACAACAGCTTCAACTCTTTCTCGGCTTCCAATGTTTCCCGGATTTATTCTGATCGCACTGACCGGTCCCTTTAAGCATTCGAGAGCAAGCCTAAAATCAAAGTGAATATCAGCAACAAGAGGAACATCAGTGTGCTTTGCAATTATGCAGAGAGATTTAGCACTTTCAAAATCGGGAACTGCAAAGCGAATTATATCGCAACCAAGAGCCTTTAAATTATTTATCTGCTTTAAAACTGAATTAAGTTTTTCTCTGTCTTCAAAAACATCTGTAATTCCGTCTTTCCACATGGTTTGTATTGTTACGGGATTGTCACCTCCAATACAGATTTTTTTTACTCCATCATATCCGCCAATCACAACAGTTCTGCTTTTTTTGTACATAAG
>CAVCIJ010000307.1:0-9650 GCA_963601995.1 bacterium
CAATATTCCGGGCTTTTAAAATCAAATTTTTATCAATCAAAAAATTTCCCTGCTCTAGAAACTGCAACATCTTTACATTTAGAGCGTCTGGAGCAAGCCCATAATTCTGCAGAATTCGCGACAAAACAGCTCCAGGATTTCCATCATCATCAAGAATTTTTAAATTCTGAAAATTCTGCACTTCAAGTTCATTTTGTGGATTCATAATAATTTTTTTGCCGTCAAATCTAATGCGCGCCAAAAAATTTTCTCCTGCAACAAGCGGAATTTCACTTTTTACATTAAAATTGCTTCCGCCAAACGAAACCAAATAATTTCCAGCACCCTTGTCCAAAAGAACTTTTACATTTACAGAACTTCCGTCCTTTACGGCAAGTGCTTGATTTGTTTTTGAAACTGCATTTTGCAAGCGGACAGCAATAATTTCACTCATAAATAAATTATAACTGCAAGAAGTTTTTGTGTCATTTAAAGATTTAAAGATAAAAAAATCCCCAGAAAAAAATTTAGTTTCTAGGGATTTTTAAGATTTTTAACAAAATTTTTGTCTGCTAAAAAAATTATTTCTTTTCTTCAGCCTTAGCCTCAGCAATAACTTCAGCCTTGTGTTCTGCATTAAGTTCTGCTTCCTTTGCATCAGCTGCCTTAGAAGCAAGTCTTGAAGCTGCCATTTCAGCATTTGCCTTTGCACCAAGAAGTTCCTTAATTTTAGCGTTCTTTCCAACCTTGTCGCGAACATAGTAAATCTTAGAGCGACGAACTTTACCAGGACGAACTACTTCAACCTTGATAACGCGAGGACTGTTTACAGGGAAAACACGCTCAACACCAACGCCATAGCTTGTTTTGCGAACTGTAAATGTTTTTCTAACACCTTCATTTTTAATGCAAAGAACAAGACCTTCATAAATCTGAATACGCTTTGTTTTGCCTTCAATAATTTCAAAGTGAACTTTTACTGTATCACCAACTTTAAATGTAAGAGCGTTATCTTTTTTCTGCTGCTCTTCAATGGTTTTAATAAGATCCATCTTATTTCTCCTCAAGTTCAGTGCGTTCAGTTCTATCTAAGGATTCGGAATTTTTCGCTGAATAAGAGCGTTTTTCCTTTTCCCTCATTGACCTTAACTGTCTGCTTTTCTTACGGTCATTTTTGTAAGTTATAAAGTCCGTAAGTTCTTCGATCATTTTTTCTGCTTCGTTAGTAAGAGTACCTTCAAGCCTGGCTTTTTGAATCAAATCAGGTCTGTTTCTAAAAGTCTTCTGCAGGCTCTTTCTAAGCCGCCACTTCCGGATTTCTTCGTGATTTCCGCTGGTTAAAACATCAGGTACTTTCATGCCCTTGTATACCGCTGGCTTGGTATACTGAGGATATTCCAAAAGTCCGCCAGAAAAACTTTCCTCGTCTAAAGATTCTTCTGTAATAACGCCTTCCACAAGTCTATAAACAGCGTCTACAATTACCGTTGCTGCAAGTTCTCCACTTGACATAACGTAATCGCCGATAGAAATTTCTTCATCAACGTAAGAATCAATTATCCGCTGGTCAATACCTTCGTAACGACCGCAAATAAAAACAAGTTCTTCTTTCTGACTAAGTTCTAAGGCTTTTTCCTGAGTAAAAGGCTTTCCACTCGGCGTAACATAAATAACATGCTTCGTCTTTTTGTAAGCTTCTACACTGTCTAAAGCTCTTCCAAGAGGTTCGGGCATTAAAAGCTGACCGGCACCTCCGCCATAAGTCGAGTCATCACAAGTGTGGTGTTTATCAAAGGCATAATCCCTGATATTAACCAAATCGTAGGCAATAATTCCCCGCTGAACCGCCTTTGCCATGATCGAATTTTTAAAAAAAGCACGCGGTATCTCAGGAAACAAGGTCAGCACTGTAAATTTCATGGACTTACTCCAGAATCCAGAGGTGCATCAACTGAATTCTTTTGCTTTCAACATCAACATCGCCAATAAATTCTTTATTGAACGGAACAAAAACAGTTTTTGCAAAACCATTTTTATCGAACTTTATATTGTCAGCTAAAAAATTGCAGCTCTCGGACAGAGAAATCTCAACGAGATAACCAGATCCGCCTTCCCTTACGTTTGTGACTGTTCCAAGAACATCATTTGATGAATCTTGCAGAGAATTTTCTCTCTTCTCGTCTTTGTAATAAACTGAACAACCTTTTAGGTCTTCAATGTACCACTCACCCTTCTGCAATTGGTGTGCGTATTTTCGAGGAACTACGATTTCCCATTTATTGAATTTTGCAGCTTCTTCAGGGGAATTTATTCCTTCTAATTTCATATACAGAGTTTCTGTAGCTTCTTTTGTTGATTCAACCTTAAAAACCTTTTTTACAGAACCATCTGTAAGAGTCACTTCTTCCATACGTGCAAAATGCTCGTACTCGTCGGAAGTGCTTTCCACTTTAAACTCACCCGACAAACCGTGCGGTCCGCGGACAATACCAACCGTAAACTGCTCTGTCATTAGTCCAGAATTTCCAGGCTGTAACGCTTTCCATCTTTATTAGATGTTGCGCTCAAAACAGTACGCAGAGCTTTTGCAATACGACCGTATTTGCCAATTACCTTGCCAATATCACCTTGAGCAACGCTTAACTGTAAAACAGGTCCACGTTCACCTTCAGTTTCTGTTACAGAGACAGCGTCTGGATCGTCGACCAATGATTTTGCAATAAATTCAATCAGGTCTTTTTCCATTTTTAGCTCCTCTGCAGCTTATTTAGCAATGTCTTTTCCAGTTACTGACAAACCTTTTGTGTTAAAAAGTTTTTTTACAATAGCTGATGGCTGAGCACCAACTCCGAGCCAGTACTTTGCGCGGTCAACGTCAAATGCAATCTGCTGATCTGCAACTGCGATAGGATGATACTGACCAATTTCTTCGATAGTAACACCGTCGCGTGGCTTGCGAGAATCCTGAACTACAATACGATAGTCTGGGCGCTTTTTAGTACCAAACTTCTTAAGTCTGATTTTTACCACTTGATTTCCTCCAAAGACCTTAAATTAAGATCCAAGATATAATTTTCATATTAGACAATATGACCCACACTTTATAGTGTGAGCAAGTATAATAGTTTAAAACTCCTTTTTAGTCAATAAAAACAAGGAATTGCTGATTTTTATTTTGATTTTTTTTTAATATTTTTAATTTTTCTATTGACAGCTCTCTGCAAATTTTATATAGTTCTATTCACAAATGGGGTGTTAGCGAAGCTGGTTATCGCGCTGGCCTGTCACGCCGGAGATCGCGGGTTCGAGCCCCGCACATCCCGAAAAACTTCTTGATTCGTCAGGAAGTTTTTTTTATTTTAAAAAGATTTTTTATAATTTACATAAAAAACAAAACATTCTCTCCAATTATGGAGCAAAAATAATTTTTGTCCGCCGAGTTTTGGAACAGGACTCGTAATATTCTGATTAAGATTTTATTTTATTAACACAAAAAATACTTAGCCCCGATTAGAGCAGCGCGCGAAGCGCGTTCTGGAGCGCAGCGGAAGAATGGAGGCAAAGACGGAACTGCGGAAAGCGGGATTTCTAAAGGATTTAACAGTCGGACGCGATGAGCGTGAGAAGAAAAATTTTATTTAAGTAAAAAGATTTGCTGCAAAAAATCTTTAAAATCAGTTTTGATTGAAACGGCGCAAAAAAGACTTTGTACGTTCTTCCTGCGGATTATTTATTACGAGTTTTGGATCGCCTTGTTCAACAATAAGTCCGTTGTCCATAAAAATTACTGTGTCGCTGATGTCGCGTGCAAATGACATTTCGTGAGTTACAACTACCATCGTCATTTTTTCGTCGGCAAGCTCGCGTATAACTGCAAGAATTTCGCCAGTAAGTTCAGGATCAAGAGCAGAGGTTGGCTCGTCAAAGAACAAAGCCTGCGGTTTTAAAGCCAAAGCACGCGCTATGCTAACCCGCTGCTGCTGTCCGCCTGAAAGCTGACACGGATAACTGTCTGCTTTTGACTCGAGATTCATTTTTTTTAGCAAAGCGAGGGCAACACTTTCGGCTTCTGACTTTTCTTTTTTTAGCACAATCCGCTGAGCCTCAGTTATATTTTTTAAAACGCTCATATGCGGAAAAAGATTAAAATTCTGGAAAACGAGCCCCACGTTAAGAGCAATTTTTCTAAGTTCCTTTTTTTCTGCATAAACTCCGTTTTTTACCATAGGCTTTCCGCAAATAGAAATTGAGCCGCCGCTAACAGTTTCGAGCTGGCACACGCAGCGCAGCAAAGTTGACTTTCCGCTTCCGCTCGGACCAATTATTCCAAGAACATCGCCACGATGAACAGTAAAACTTATGTCTTTTAAAACTTCGAGAGAACCGAAATTTTTCTTTAAACTTTCAACTTTTATTATTTCTTCGTTCTGCCGAACTTTGGAAACAGAATTTTCTTCCGCAGCAAAATTTCCGTTGTAAAAAGAATTTAAGCTGGAATCCGAAATTTTATTTTTCTTAGAATTTATTTTTTCATCAAAAGACATTTTTTCCGCCTGAAATCAATTTATTTTAATCTTAAGTCTAAAAATTGAATTTTTAACAATCCGAGTTGTTTGCAAATTTATTTGTAATAGTCCAGTTTTTTTTCAATTACATCAAAAAATTTTGAAACAGCCCAGTTCATCAGAAAATAAAAAACACCTGCAATAAAAAGCGGCATTACGCTAACAAGCCTTCCGCTCTGAGTCTGCGCAACGTGGAAAAGTTCAGCAACGCCCAAAACCTGAACTAAAGCCGTATCTTTTACCAAAGTTATAACTTCGTTTCCCATTGCCGGAATTATTCTTTTTATTACCTGAGGAACCACAATTTTTGAAAAAGTCTGCATTTTTGAAAATCCCAGAACTTTTGCAGCCTCATACTGCCCTTGAGGAATTGACTGCATTCCGCCGCGATAAATTTCTGCAAAATAGCATGCATAATTTACAGACATTGCAAGAATTGCCGCAGTAAATCTGTTTAATCCCTGATGAAAAATTGTAGCCGGAGCAAAATACACAAAAATCAACTGAAGCATAAGAGGCGTTCCGCGAGTTATAAGAAGAAAGGCATTAACAATTTTTGAAAGAACTTTAAGATGCGACATTCTTCCCGCACAAATTAAAACAGCAAGTGGAATTGAAAAAATCAGTGTGAGCGCAAAAACTTCAAGACTTACGCCTGTGCTTTTCAGCATATTCAAAAGCAGCGGACCAATTTTTATCCGCTCAAAATAAGACACAAAAAACTGCACTTTTAATTTCCTTATTTTTTTAGTAAGTTTCAGCGGAACAAGAATAGCATAAAAGAGCATTGCGTACAAATACAAAAATTTATTCTCGAAGCAAAATTGCAGTCTAAAATCGCAGAAAAAAAATCGCAATGGAGTTTAGACTGCAAAAATGTTAAAATAAGAAAATATGAACGAAAATGAAAATTTTATTACACAAAGCGATGAATACGGAAATTTAATTTTAAGCGAATACATGGGAAACGAAAAAATTGTAAAAGTTCCAGAAGAAATAATATCCTTTGCCGATGATGAAAATCTTTTTTGCGGAAACCAAGATATTGAAGAAATTTTTTTGCCAGAAAATCTTGTCTACATTGCAAGTTATGCTTTTGAAAACTGCCGGAATTTAAAAACTGTTCACTTACCAAACGGTTTGCGCGAAATAAATATGGGTGCATTTCAAAACTGCACAAATCTTGAAAAAATAAATTTTCCTGCGCGACTAAAAACAATCGGACCGGAAGCCTTTAAAAACTGTCCGCAGCTAAAAAATATTTCACTTCCGTCAAAAATTCAGGAAATCAGCATAAATTCTTTTGACAGCACAATTTCTCTTCTTGAAAAAAATTCAGCTTACAAAATCGAAGGTGGCGTTATGTACAACAATGTTGCAGGCGCAGCTCTTTTTGCAGTCAGCAAAAACTTAAGCGAAGTCAGAATTAAAAAAGGCACAAAATCAATTGCTTGGCTGTCATTTTCTTCGTGCAAGAATTTAAAGTCACTTTCGCTTCCAAACGGACTTTCTTCGATTGGAAGGGGCGCATTTCTTTTTTGCAGCGAACTTGAAAGCATAAAATTTCCTGCAGGACTTGAAACAATCGAAGCCGACGCATTTGCAAACTGCGAAAATTTGAGCTTCGTAAAGTTCAAAGGCAGCGACGCCGTAAAAATCAAAAATGCCGCATTTTTTAACTGCCCCAAGTTAAAAGAAATTTTCCTTCCAAAAAATTCTGTTCTCGAAGGCGAATGTTTTGACGAAGAATGCAATGTTTTGTTTTTTAAAGACTCTTCTAAAAATTTTAATTTTCAAAAGCAGGAGTAAAAAATTTTTATTTTGGAGCGTAGTTTTTTACTTACGGCCTTTCTTTCGCGGTTCCGTTTTCACTCCATTCCTAACGGAACGCACTTCGCGCGCCGCTACAGCAAGGGCTAGATTTTAGTTTAAAACAAAAATTCTTTTTCTTACGAAAAATATCTGATTTTTTATTTTTCAAAGCAGCTGTCTAATAAGTTTACAGATACTGAACTAAGTTCAGCATAAATTTAGCTTTTAGACAGCTCAAATTATTTTTTATTTAACAGACCTTTATCTTCCTATAACAGAAAGATTTGTTCCAAACCATTTTTCAGAAATTTTTGCAACAGTTCCGTCTTTTTCCATTTCTTCAAGAATAATCTGAACCTGATCACGAAGCTTTGTGTTGTTTCTGTTAAAAGCAATTCCGTATTCTTCATTTGCAAGAACTTCGTCTAAAACTACATAATTTTTTCCGGTCTGAGAAATGCTGTAATTTGCAACAACTGAATCCATAATAACAGCATCAACCTGTCCGATTCCAAGATCGTTAAGAGCCGTAATATTTTCCTTAAATTCAATTATTTTTTTTACACCAGCCTTAAAATCTGGAGTATCGTTGATTGCATCCATAGCCGAAGATTCAGATTGTACACCAATTACTTTTCCATATAAATCAGAAAGTGTTTTTATACCGCTATTTTTTCTAACAACTGCAACCTGAGCGTTATCCAAATAAGGCTTTGTAAATGCCATAGATTCAACACGCTCTTGTGTCATTGTAAAACCGTTCCAAATGCAATCAATTTTTCCAGTATTAAGTTCCTGCTCTTTTGCAGCCCAGTCAATCGGCTGGCAAACAAGAGTTTTTCCAAGCCGCTTTGCAACTTCACCAGCCAAATCAATGTCATAGCCAACAATCTGGTTGTTTTCGTCGCGGAATCCAAGTGGCGGAAAAGAATCATCGAGTCCAAGAACAAATTCATTCGTACTTTTTTTTGAACAAGACGACAGCGAAACTAAGGCAGCAAAAGCCAATGATGCAAATCCTAAAAACTTAGCAATTTTTTTCATAAAATTCCCCAATTTTTAATCACATTCGCAACAAGATGAGAATGTGCAGTTAATACGTCGCGTTAAGGCACGATTTCATTTACGACCCTGACACTCCGTTTTGAAGTGCTTTTTACACCTCAAATAATAAAGTTTGCAACGCAAACTCTTTAAGAAAAAAACTGACAATTTTTTTGCAGTAAATTTTCTTAACATTCTAAAGTAAAATTTTCAAACTAAAGAAAGTCTCTAAAACTTGCAATTTTTAGAGATTCATTTGAAAACTCAATGTTTTAATTCGCTCTATATCAACGAATTAAAACCGCAGGCATCTGAAAAAAAATCAGTCAAAATTCCAGTTTTTTAGAATTTTTCCATCCTTGTCTTTAAAAATGCCGCACAAAATCACTATAAAATCAACAAAGTTCCAGACTACACTCGCTAACCCGAAAAAAAGAAATCCGAGTAAAAATAAAAAACTTGAGGCAAAATCCTTGTAAACTGCAATAAAAAGTAAAAAAGCAGAAACAAAAGAACAGATTGTAAGAAGTGCCATTAAAATTCCTGTTTTGATTTTGCCCGTATAAAAACGATGAGCACCCAAAAATCCTATGCAAAACGCAAGAATCGCTGCAATTCCGCGACTTTTTGAAGAAACAGAAGAATCAAATGTTCTTGAAAAAGAATTTGAGCGAAGATTTGAAAAATCTGAATCTGAAAAATCCGGCTGAATTTTGTTTTGTTCAGCACCGCAAAACTGACAGTAATTTAACCCCTCAGCAAGAAATTTTCCGCACTTTATGCAAAACATAAAAATTTCTCCGCACTAATTCTTTTTGTTTTGTTTGCAAAACAGCATCATATTTTCTATTTGAACTGAAACTGTCTTTGACGAAGGCGCTCCTGTTGTAAGACGATTTTCCACGCAGGCTTTTGGCGTAATTTTTTGATAAATATCGCTTTCAAGCAGAGGAGAGCAGGATTTTAACTGTTCAATACTAAGATCTTCAATCCGGCTTAAATCAGAATCAATTGCAAGACGAACTGTCTTTGCAGCAACAGAATGCGCTGTTCTAAAAGGCATTCCTTTTCGCACAAGATACTCTGCAACATCAGTAGCATTTGCAAATCCGCCTTCACAACTTTTTGTCATTTTTTCAAGATTCCACTTACAAGAAGAAACCATCGCCGTAAAAACCTTTAAATTCGCTTCAACAGTATCAAGTGCATCAAAAAGAGGTTCCTTATCTTCCTGCAAATCTCTGTCATAAGCCAAAGGCAAACCTTTTATCATTGTAAGAAGATTTATTAAATCACCGTAAACTTTTCCTGTACGACCGCGTATAAGTTCAGCAAAATCAGGATTTTTTTTCTGAGGCATAATTGAAGAACCTGTCGACCATTTTTCGCTCATATCCACAAAAGAAAACTCTGTTGTTGACCAAAGAACGAGTTCTTCGCACATTCGGCTCAAATGAGACTGCAAAATTGCAAAATCACTTGTAAACTCAATGCAATAATCTCTATCGCTTGATGAATCCAAAGAATTTTCTGTAACGCCGGCAAATCCAAGTTTTTTTGCAACAGACTCTCGATTCAAAGGCAAAGTACTTCCCTGCAAAGCACCGCTTCCCAAAGGCGAAAGTTCCGTACGCTTTAAAGAATCCTCAAGACGAAGCCAGTCTCGCTTTAGCATAGTTGCCCACGCCATAAGATGCTGAGCCAAAGTTCCTGGCTGAGCGTGCTGCATATGAGTAAAACCTGTTAAAAGAGATTCTTTATGTTCTGCTGCAATTGAACTTAACGCTTCAATCGAAGTGAGAATTTCATTTTGCAAAAGCGGAATTACCCTGCGCAAGTAAAGTCGCTCGTCAAGTGCAATCTGATCATTACGGCTTCTTCCCGTATGAAGTTTTTTTCCTGGCTCGCCAATTCTGTCAGTTAAGGTAGCTTCCACAAAGGAATGAATATCTTCTGCACTATAATCGATTTTTAATTTTCCAGATTCCAAATCTTCTTCAATAGATTTTAATCCGCTGATTATCTGACTGGATTCTTCATCAGAAATTATTTTTACTTCTCCGAGCATTGCGGCGTGAGCAATAGAGCCATGAATATCGTCCAAAGCCATTCTCTCATCAACATGAATAGAAGTTTCAAATTCAACTGCAGCGGCATCAGGACCTTCTGCAAATCTTCCCGACCAAAGTGCCTTGTGATTATCGTTTGTTAAGGCTCCGTGTTCTTTTAAAGTTTTATTTTCGTTTGTAC
>CAVCIJ010000308.1:0-4923 GCA_963601995.1 bacterium
TTTTAATTGATTTTTAAAATTATCTGTACAAAAAAATCTGATTACTTGACTTTTTTTGCTAAATTTAGATACTAGGAATCAAGCAATGATGCGGGAAACATATCGAAAGATATGTTTCCCGCATTTTTTTTAAATTTTTTTTTAATGCTCTTAATTCTGAGAAAAGCATTTTTTAGGAGGCTGTTTATGTATGAAGAAGATGAATTACACATTAGAACGATTCAACCTTACATTGTTATGGAAACCGGAAAATTCTATCAGCACATTTTAGCGTCTTTAGGAATTTCTCATTTTTATTCATTTCACGGAAATTTAGAAAAAAATCTTGATGTGCCTTTTTTAGCGGACGGCTGCTCTAACATAATTTTCGCTTATAAAGAAAATTCTTATCAGAATGAAGAACTTGAAATGAAGGCATTTTTGATTGGCAGCACAGTTCAGCAGCAAATTTTAACAATTGAAAAAAATACAGATTATTTTGGTGTTAGATTTCAGCCTGGAGAAAATCCGTGTTTTAAGGGACTGATTATAAAAGATCTTGTTGGTAAAAAACTTGATTTGGATGAATTTGAAGGAATGCAAAGTTTGATTCAGAAAATGAAAAAGGAAAATACTTTTACTTCAAGAATGTGCTGTTTTTTGGATGAGTACAGACAATTTCTTAACAAGAGGACTTCATCTCAGCATCAACTTTACAGGCAGATAGTCAGTTTGATTGTGAATAAAAAGGGACTTTTGAAAATCAGTGAACTTGAAGTTTTAACTGGATATTCAGCGCGTTACATAAATCATATTTTTGAAAATCAATCTGGAATGAGTGCAAAGCAGTTTTGCAATATTGTAAAAATGCAGTGTATTCTGTGCGATTTGAATAACGGAAATGTAAGCAGTTTTTCAAAGCTTGCTTCAGATTATAAATTTTATGATCAGGCTCATTTTATCCATGAGTTCAAGGACTACACAGGAAAAACTCCATCAGGATATTTAAATGACATTACAAACCATCAGTACAAAAAGTCTGTGATTGGACTTTGATTTTTTGATGATAGAAAAAATCCTGCGTGTTATCTCCGAAATTCTTTGTTAAGAAGAAAATTTGCGAGTTATCAGCGAGATATCTTCTTAAGAAAAAAATCCGCTGGTTACAACTAGAATCCTTTGTTAACAGAAAAATTTACTAGTTTGCAGACTGAATTTCTTCTTAACAGAAAATCCGCAAGTTACCAGCAGAATTCTTTTTTAACAGAAAATCCTGCAGGTTATCATCGAAATTCCTTTTAATAAGAAATTTCTCCAGGTATCGTCTAAATTCTTTCTTTACAAAAAAAATGCGTGTTACTTATAGAATCATTTCTTAACAAAAGAAATCTTCTTGTAAACACGCAGAAATTTTTGTTAATACTGGCAGTCAGTTTTAAGACAAAAGCATTCTGTCTGAAACTTGATCTTCGTCTCCGGCAACAGTTTGGAATTTTTCCAAAAGGTCAGAGACTTTTAAGTTCATTTTTTCTTCACCACTTACATCGTAAACAACATGTCCGTCAAGCATCATAATAAGACGGTTTCCGTAGCGGATTGCGTCTTTCATATTGTGAGTAACCATAAATGTTGTAAGATTGTCTTTTTTTACAAGACTTTCTGTAAGTTCAAGAACTTTTTTTGCAGTTTTAGGATCAAGAGCTGCTGTATGTTCGTCTAGAAGAAGAAGCTCCGGTTTTTGCAGAGTTGCCATTAAAAGTGTAAGAGCCTGTCTTTGTCCGCCAGAAAGAAGTCCGACTTTTGCTTCCATTCTATTTTCAAGACCTAAATCCAAAAGTGCAAGTTTTTCCTTAAAAAATTCTTTTTCTTTTGCAGTAATTCCCCAGTTAAGTGTGCGTCTTTTTCCTCTTCGTGCTGCAAGTGCCAGATTTTCTTGAATTTGCATTGAAGCTGCAGTTCCCATCATTGGATCTTGAAATACTCGACCAAGATATTTTGCCCTCGAATGTTCTTTTTGATTTGTAATGTCTGTTCCGTTAAGTTCGATTTTTCCAAAATCTACAGAATAAACTCCGGCAATAAGATTTAAAAGTGTTGATTTTCCAGCACCGTTTCCGCCGATTACCGTAACAAAGTCGCCGTCATTCAGGGTAAGGCTTAAATTTTGAATGGCAAGTTTTTCTGTGATTGTTCCCGGATTAAAAGTTTTAGAAATATTTGAAATTTTAAGCATTTTTAACTCCCGTAAAAAGCCAAAAAGAATTTTATTATTCAGCTGATTTTTTTTACACTGTTTTTGTCAGTCTTGATTTTTTTCCTGAACATTCAGTTCTGTTAGATTTTTGCCAGCCTTTCTTTTTTTTGACTTTGCGACTTTCTTTTTTAAAACAGGAACCGAAAGTGCGATTGTAACAATAATTGCCGAAAGAAGTTTAAGATCCTGGCTTTTCATTCCAAGTTGAAGAACGATTGCAATAATTATTCTGTAAATAATCGAGCCAAAAACTACAGATAGAAGATCCCACCAAAATCCGAAATGCTTGCCAAAAATAACTTCGCCAATAATAATTGAAGCAAGACCGATTACAATAGTTCCGATTCCCATGCTTACATCGCCGAATCTTTGCTGCTGCATAACAAGGGCACCGCTTAAGGCAACAAGAGCATTTGCAATCATCAGTGCAAGAATTTGAATCCAGTCAGTATTGATTCCCTGAGCACGACTCATTTTTTTGTTATTTCCTGTTGAACGGATTGCACAGCCGATTTCTGTTCCAAAAAACCAATAAAGAGCAAAAATCAGAATAACAGTAAAAATCAGTCCTGTTATGAGAGACGAAATCGAACTTGCGTTAAAAGGAAATGCCTGCTTTAAATTAAAAAGATTTGTAAAAAAGTCAGGAATTGATTTTTGAGTTCTTTGCAAAGGTTGATTTGGTCCGCCTAAAATGTGAAGATTTATTGAATAAAGGGCGAGCATTATTAAAATTCCTGCAAGAATTCCAGGAATTTTAAGTTTTGTCGTTAAAAGACCTGTGAGCATTCCTGCAAAAGCGCCGGCGCAAGTTGCAACTAAGGACGCAAGAAGTGGATCCCAGCCGTTTACAATTAAAACTGCACAGGTACAGCCGCCTAAGGCGAAAGAACCGTCTACAGTCATATCTGCAAAGTCAAGAATTTTGAACGTAATAAAAACGCCCAAAGCCATAATTCCCCAAAGAATTCCCTGCGCAACCGCACCAAGCATTGCGCTTCCAAACGGAACCAAAAAATCCAAAATTTCCATAAGCAAACCTAAAATTTTGATAAGAAGAGAAATTTTCATTTTTTGAAGATTTCTCAATCGTTATATGCTAACAGACTTTTAAAAGTGATTCTAGAGGCGATTAAAAAAAAGCCTCAGCTTTTGAAGTGTACTTTACTGATAAAATTTTTTATCAGCAAAAAATTTTTTTTGCTAATACACTGATTTTCAAAATCACAATGGCAGCCTGCTGAGTAATAAAAAAGTTTTATCTGACTGACAAAAAATCTTAAAGCCGGCCGTTTATTCTTTTGTAGCATTCCCGGCATACACATTCATATTTGTTTATGTCGCCGATTACAATTGACTGAGTTTTTTTGCCGGCCTTAAAAAGCGAATAGTTTCCAAGTTGAGTGCCGCATTCCATGCAGACTCCGTTCAGCTTTAAAATCTCATCGCAGTAGGGAAGAATTGAGATTACTTCGCTGAATATTTCGTTTTCTGAACTTGCAAGAAGTCCTGCAAAGTAAATGTCGTTGCTCAAAAGTGCACTTTGGGCTAAAAGAGAGCAGTTTTTTATCATAAAAAATTCATCAATAAAAATTGAGTCAAAAAAACTGCAGATGTGCTCAACCGATTCAGCCGTAAACTCTGAAGTTTCAATCAGAGTGAGTTTTTTATTTTCTACAAATTCATTAAGTTCTTCGTTTCCAAGTGAATGCGTAAAATATCCGCGGTTGTCAATTTTTGGCCGGATTAAAACAGCTTTTTTTCGTCCGTATATTGCCCTCTGAATTTTCATAAGAAGTGTTGTTGATTTTCCGGAATACATACTTCCGCAAATTAGAGTAATCATTTTTTTTACCTTATGATTTTTTTGCATGCCTTAAAAATAGAAAAACAGACTGCCCTTTGCAGACAAGTCTGTTTTCTAATTTAGTTTTTTTTATTTAGTGATTTTAATTTTATTTTACTTTATCAAATCTTTTGGAATTTCAATTCCGAGTGCAGCAGCAGTTTCTTTGTTGTAGTAAAAGTCACAGCTTTCAAGATATTGAATCGGCATTTCTGAAACATTTTTTTTGTTCTTTAAAATTTCAACTGCCATAGCCGCAGTCTGCTTTCCAAGTTCATAATAGTTGATTCCATAAGTTGCAAGTCCGCCCTGGTCTACCATTCCGCTTTCGCCGCAAATAACAGGAAGTTTTGCTTCTGTTGTAACGAGTCCTACAGTTGCCATGCTTGAAGCAATCATATTGTCAGTTGGAGTATAAACTGCGTCAACTTTTCCAATCATACTCTGAACAACCTGCTGAACTTCGTTTGTGTTTGAAACAGTGTAGTCTGTGTATTCAAGACCGAGTTTTTTGCATTCTTCTTTTGCAAGATTAATCTGAAATTTTGAATTTTCTTCGCTTGAGCAGTAAAGCATTCCGATTTTTTTTGCTGAAGGAACAAGTCTTGTCAAAAGCTGAATTTGTGCTGCGCAAGGTGTAAGATCTGAAGTTCCAGAAACATTTGTTCCTGGTCTTTCGTTGCTTTCTACAAGTCCGGCTGTTTTTGGATCAGTTACCGCAGTGATTAAAACAGGAATTGTGTCTGTCTTGTTTGCAACAGCCTGAGCTGCAGGAGTTGCAATTGCAAGTATGAGATTGTTGCGGTTTGAAATAAATTTATCTGCGATTGTAACGCAGTTTGCC
>CAVCIJ010000309.1:0-5108 GCA_963601995.1 bacterium
GGCAGGAAGAATCTTCTTCAACTTCATCGCAAAATTCTGACGAAAAAATGATTGAACTAAAATCTTCCGAAGTTTTTTCGCATTATGAAGTAAGTTCGCTTTCTAAGGGCAGTAAAAATAATCTTGAAGAACTTTTTATTCCATTTGAATCAGATTTAAAATTTCCTGTAAATTCTTCCCGACTTATTCTTTGTGCTGACTGCGAAAATTTTAGTCCGTTTAAAATTTGTCTCAAAATCGAAAATAAATTCATAAAAAATGAAAGAGCTTTAAGAGATCCGCAGATATATTATTCGGCTTTAGAAGTCCTTCCTGATGAAATGAAAAATGAAAGTTTTGATAGAAAAATTACGTCTGGATATTTTTCTTATGTTCCGATTGAAACACTTTTTTTTTATCTTTCAAATTTTGGCGATAATAATGAATTTGCACTTTCCTGCCAGCAGTGCGTAAATCTGCTTAGAAAAACACTTTCTGATAAAGTTGAATGTTTCGGAAAAAATTATGTGTGGCACGGCTCTTTATCTGAAGACTCAAGTTATTTAAAAGACTATTTATCTTTTTTATTTTCTAAATCATATCCTATTTTTACTGAAAATATTGTAGAAAATTTTAGTGATTATAAAAATTTTTCAAGAACGATGATTTCTGCTGAAGAGGGCAGAACACTTGCTCAAAAGGCAGAATTTTATCTTTCGCGCTGTGTTGAATACTATCTGAATGTTTCTGGAAAACAAAAAATCGCTTTTTCACAAAAACTTTTTTCTTCTGTAAAAAATAAATGGCTTGAAGTAAACGAAAATTTTGAAAATGATTTCTTTGAAAAAAAATTCCCCTCTGACGATGGAAATCCTATGCCTTTTCTGGAAGATGGATTTGATACTCCGCACACTTTTTTTATGAAAATGAATATGCAAAAAGAACAAAGCCGCGATATGAAGTATGATCGAAAAATAAAAATGAAGTCTTACAGTCAAAAATCTTTTATTCCAGGCGCCTGTTCAGGAATTTTAAAAGGTGCGGGCTGCGATGGATTTGGTATGTTTACCGGCTGCGTTTTTATGAGCGGACTTGAAAATAAAATTTTTGCAGAAACAAAAGACTCTGTTAATTTAAGAAATTATTCCAAAAATTCAATCAATTTTAATGAGAGCGATCTGTATAAAAGTTTAGATGTTTTTAGTCCAAACTCAAGATTCAGCATAGAAGATTTTGAAAAATTTTCACTTCTTATTCCTGATTATTCTTTGATTCGTGCAGGCGATATTCTTCTGTTAAATTTTGACGGAGAAAAAGATCTTTGTATTGTAAGCAATGTAAAAAATTCAAGAGATAAAAGCGGAATTGAAGTCATTGCACTTAATAAAAATACTTTGACGGCAAAAAAAATCCTTTGGTCAGAACTTAAAAACAGCCAGAATTATGTGCCAAGACGGCTTTTGTGCCTTGAAGAAAATAAAAGTGAAAAAACTTATAAAAGCCCGCAATTTGATATTCTTTCAAATAAAATTTCAGACAGTAGTTTAAAAATTTCTTCAATGAAAGAAAGTGAGCAAAAAGATAATTCTTTGTGGCGCTGGATTCCAAATACAGGAGAATGGCTTGTTCTTTCGGGAATTGATATTTGTGCACGCAATAAAAGCGGTCTTATTTTAACTGATTTGGGAATAGCCAAAACTGAGTCTTTGAAGCAAAAAGTGAATTTGTGTCTTTTTGACAGAAATTTTTCAGAGAATGCAAAAAATTCTGTACTTGTTGATGGAAAGAATATTAACGGAAATATTTTTTGCAACAGTCCGCGTGGAAAATATACAGTCTCTATTCTTGATGAAAATGGAAATCAAACAGAATACGGAAGTTTTTCATATGAAAATTGTGACGGAAAATATCTTCTTAGTAAAAACGAGTCATATCCGGATTTATTTTTATGTAATGGAAAAGATTTATTTTTTGATGATGTCAAAATTTGTTCAATTCTGATTAGACCTTCATCTTCGTCATCTTGGTTTACTGGCGATGATTTCTTGCCTGGAATTGAATTTGAGCATGGCGGAGAAACTGTTTGCATAAAAAGCGAAGAATCATCTTATATTGCTATGTACGACAAAAAAATGCTCTGGCGTGCAAATCTTTACATAAATCAAAATGAGGAATCTGGTTCTGACTGGAATGAAATTCATAAATGGAATGCTCCGCCAAATGGATCAAGCATTTTGTCAGTTAAGAATTCGTGGTGGTCTGGTGACTGGGGCTACAATGAATGGAATAGAATTTATGACGGAACTCAAGACGTTTCTCATATTGCAGATCTTTCTATTGGTAATGGAGGGCAAACTGTAAAATTCCAGGAATTTACTCCACTGCGGACTCTTACGAGCAATGAGTCTTTTCCCCAGGAAAAAAACAGAATAAAAGGAACAGTTGCTTACAGTTATCCAGAGCATTCGTTTGAAAAGGGAAATGGTGATTCTGGCAGCATGGACAGTCCTTTTGATTTTCTATGGAAACTCAACAAGCAGTATAAAACACGAAAACTAAATGAAAGTGCTTCCTGGACGACTTCTGAAAATAAATGGATGAACTATAAAAAATCGCAGGATTCCGTTGCCAATTCAAAAAGAAAAAATGAATCTAAAGAATCTTTTTTGCCACAAATGGGACTTTTTAATTATCACGTGAAGAATAAAAATGAATATCATATTGAAAAAGGATATTACGAGTTTTCTGCTGAAAAAAATTATGAGGCAGGAACTGATTGTATCGGCTTTGCTCAAAAGGCGGCCTCTTATTCAAACAATAGATATGTTTGGCCTGACTTGCCGTTAGGAATTATGGAAAGTTCTGTTACAAACTACGCAGATGTTTTGTCTGCTTATGATAAAAATGGTTTGGTAAGAAATTATCCTAGAACAGAAGGCGATAAAGACGGGGCTGCAAGTGCGGTAGAAATTCTTTCCTTTATGTCGAATTTGTTTTTTGCAGCAAAAGAAACTGAGTCAGATAAGAAAGCTGAAAGTCAAACAGAAAGTCAAAGCAAAACAAAAACGCAAGACGAAATTAAAACAGAAATTCAAACTAAAAAAGTAAGACTTGATATAAATGAAATTTTTTCTGCGGAAGAAGATAAAAGGCTTCGTACAATTGTGCCTGGCGATGTTTTTATAAAAGATTCAAGTTTTTCAAAAGATAATATTTTCAACGATCATATAGGAATTGTTGCTCACGTTCCAGAAAACAGCAGTGATTTGAACACTGAAGAATTGATGAGCAGAATAATTGTCATTGAATCAACATATAATGCGTGGGTTCAGAGTGTTGTAAAGGTTTTTAGCCTTGCGGATTATTTTTATTCAGAAAATCAAAGGGAAATTTCATTTTACGGTAAAAAAAATATTTTTAGAGAAAAAGCATATCAGTTAAACTGCAGGCAGCTTTCCATAAGGAGGCTCATAATGAAATAGATTTATTTGTATTTGGTAAATCTTTAAAAGTTTAATTTTTGAGGATGACATCTAGATTTTGCTTTTTTTTTTGCGATATCTGGAAATTTAAGTGCCTGCAGAAAATTGAGTTTTTTATGTCGTATAAGATTAAAAAACTCAGAAAAGAAAACTAAAAAACTTTGCTAGAGGTTTGAGCGTAAGATTTATCTGCTACAGATTTTTTTTTAGTTTACATTACAAATTTTATTATCAACTGCATATTTTCAGTTTTCTGTGAATATGCTTAAAACTCAATCTTAAAACTGATGTTCTATGTTTGAGTTTTTATCAGGAGTATATGGGAGTTTTTATGAAAAAGTTTAATTTAGCAGTAATTGCTGTTTTTTTTGTGTCAGGAATGCTTTTTGCTCAAGAATGGATAAAGGCAAAAAAAGAAATCCTTTTTGAAATTCCGATTGATACGGGCAGGGGTTTTTCGGGAGTTGGATTAGTTTACAGATGGGATTCTGGGCAGATGTTTTCGTATCAAATTGGACCTTCTGTGGGAACTGACGGAAGTCTTTATATTTTTAGAAAACAGAGCGAATCGGTTGAAGGTGCGGCTGATGTTGTAAGATGCTTTAATAAAAAAACAGAAAGATTTGTTGTTGATCATCCTCGTGCAAGGATGATGAGCGATCATGATCAGTGGTCGTTTGATTCAGAAAATGGAATTATTGGCGGACACTTAAGTTTTAGCGGTGGAGTAAAAGGAAATCATGCGATTGCGGTAAGCAATTGGACTAATTATAGAACACAGAGTTTTTCTACAAATTTTGGAGCCTTAGTAAGAGGTTATCTTCCCTATAATGACGATGTTTTTTGCTGTTATGCAGTAGTTTTTGATGAAAACACAAAGCCTGGTGAAGAAAAAATTTACGAGGGTGAAGAACTTAAAAAATTCTTGGAAAATACAGCGACTGCGCAGAGTTTTCGTTACAATTGTGAAAAAGACAGATTTTATTCTCTTAATATGAACAGCTCTTTTTTTTCTGGTGGAATTAGTATTCCGAATGAAGAATATCCTTATCGTTACTGCTGCACATTGGAATCAGGACATGTTCTTATTGGAACTCGTGAAGATTTTTGGGGTGGAAGAAAATACGCTGTTGCAGATCGTTATGGAAACGTGCTTTGTTTTATATATTTTCCGTGGGTTGATGACAAAGAAAATTACGGGGCGCATGCAAAGCATATAACTGCTTCTGGAAATTACGGTGAAATTTACTGCTTAATTCCGCCTGCAACAAGCTATGAAAGCAGAAGCGGAGACATTATCAAAGACGGTACAGTTGAAGTTGTAGTTACAAGAACCCATCTAAAAAAATTCGGTGTTTTAACAGAGGATAACGTAATTTTGCGTGAAGAACCTGCGGTTAAGGCAAATAAACTTGGTAAATATATGAGCGGAACAGGATTTTATATTATGAAAAGTGGAAAAAATCCTGAAACCATAGACGGAAAAACAGGCGTTTGGCATAAAGTAAAACTTCATAATGGAACTGAGGGATATTTTTTTGGTGTCTATGTGAAAAATTTGTATGATGGTCCTGGAAAAAAAGAAAAACTTCCCTGGAAAAATGTAAAAAAGAATTTCCCTGTTTATTCTGAACCTTACCAAAAGTC
>CAVCIJ010000310.1:0-3392 GCA_963601995.1 bacterium
GATTTTTCATCAGAGACAACTTCGGGCGATAGCGAAATTCCTGACGTAACCGCAGACGATTTTTCATCAAAACCAGCTTTGAACGACAGCGAAATCCCTGACACAACTGCAGGCGACGCTTCAACAGAAAACATTCCAGGCAGTGCAATTGTATCTGGCGCGGGACTTGCGGCAGGAATTGCCTTAGGAGGAGCAGTGATTTCACAAAATCAAAATGAAAATTCAGAAAATAATGAAATTCCTGAAATTCTTGAAGATGCTGACGATAAAAATGAACTTTTAAACGATATTCTTTCACAGAACACAAGTTCAGATTCAGAAAATGAAAACTTTGCAGGAATCAGTTTAACGGCAGAAGAACTTGCCAGAGTTGAAAATTCACCTGTCGTACGACCAACAGAAAAAGATTATTATCATGCCGGAGATTCAGATGACTTAGGCTTTGACTATGTTGATGAGCCAGACTATGAAGAAAGCGAAGCTCCAGTTTTTGAAGAAGATAATCAGGAAATAAATCCAGATGACTATACTCAATTTACCTTAGAAAATTCGGGGGAAAATATGACTTCAAGCAAAGCACCGCAAACTGATGAAACTGATATTCTTCGTCAAATTTCTAGCGAACTTGCAAATTTACGTAGCGAAATTTCTAGTCTCAAAACAGAATTCGAAGAACTTAAAAACGGAGTTAAAGAAAATCCAGAAAACACGGTTGAAATTCCAATAAAAACTGAAGAAAAACAAGGTTTTTTCAGCGACACAGACGAAGACGACACAATTGCACTTAGCGATGATGAGTTGAATAATATTCTTAACACAGCGGATTTTACAGAAAGCCAAAACACCACTGGCGAAGAAACTTCACCTCAAGATTCAGAAGGCGAAGAACCTGCTATGGATTTTAACAACGAGCATCTTGAGGAACCTGTTTTTGACGAAGATAAAGTCGATTTAAGCAATACTGAACTTGACGAAGATGATAGTGAATACGAAGAAAATGAAGGCGAGCAGTTGCCTCAGGAAATTTCAGTTCCAAAAGTTGATGACATTTTAGTTGAATCTTCAGATGTTGACTTTATGAACGAAGATGCAGAAAGAGCTTCTGAGCCAGACTTAACTCAGAAAGCAGACGAAACTGCAGAGAAATCTGTTTTTGATGAAGACGATGTTCCTGACACAACACTTGAATCACTTTCAAAGCCAGTTAATTTGTTTGATGAAAAAAATTCATCTGAGCAAAAAGATGATTTTGAAGCTCAAGGAACAGAAGAAAATGAAGAAACAATAGAAGAGGGAATCAGCGAAAATCCTGTAGAACAGGTTTTCAGCAATTGGGAGAATTCTCCTAAAGAACAAAACGAAACTCAAATTGCAAATCCAGATTTTGAGACAAATCCACAAGAAAATAATGTTTCTTCTTCAGAGACGCAATCTGAAATAAAAGACCGCTCTTCAGAAATTCCTTCTGATATGAAACAGGAAATAAAATCAGTTTTGACATATATGGATCAACTTCTTGAAAGTTTACCAGAAGAAAAAATTCAAGAATTTGCAAAGTCAGAGCAATTTGAAACCTACAAAAAATTATTTTCAGAACTTGGATTAGCTTAAGGAATTAAAAAATTTCTAAAGTCTGAAATTAAAAGCCGTATTATCTGCATTGAAAACAGAAAATATGGCTTTTTTAGTTGGCACTCAAAAAAAATGCAAATAGAATTCAAAAACGCTGCAGACGGAGAAGAGACCTGCGTCGCAAATAATTTTCACATTCATTCCTCATACAATCCAAGTCGTGAAGCACAGAAATTTGTTCAGCAGATAAAAGTTTCTTTTAATCCGAAATTTATTTTAATCATAGAACCTGCTCTTTCCTACTGTGCAAAATTTTTAGTGGAAAGATTTCCAAAATCAATTTTATGTTGTGTGCGCTACACGAAACTTTTTGATAAAACAAATTTTCTATGGCAAAAAGTTTTTTATGCATCATCCAGCAAAGATGAAAATTCTCTGAATGAAAATTTAGGCGAAGAAATTTTTTCATTTTTAGGCGATGAAGGAATTTCAAACTGTCTCTTTGTCTATTGGATTCCTTCGCAGGCACCATTTCAAAAACAATACGAATTTTCACAGAAAAAAATAAAAGAAACCGTTCAAAAAGCAAAAAATGTTCTTTTAACAAGAAATTACTTTGCAAAAAGATGGATAAAAAATTCAATAAGAATCTGTCAGAATGCAAAAAATAACTTTACTGTAAAACGAGGAAATTTTCCTGTTCTGATTTGCGCCTCAGGACCAAGTCTTTCTTCATCAATAAAATTCATCAAAGAAAAAAGAAACAGATTTTTTTTAATTGCAGTTTCCTCATCATTAAGACCGCTTGTAGAAAACAAAATAATTCCAGATTTGTGCATTTCAACTGACGGAGGATTTTGGGCAAAAAAGCACATTTCATTTTCACTTTCTAAAAATAAAATTCCGCTTGCCCTCGCCTGCGAAGGAAGCTGCTTTGCTTCAATTCTCGAAAAATCAAATTTTATTCCGCTAAGCTATGAAGACGGTCCGAGTTCACAGATTTTAAGAGTTTGCGATTTTAAACCTGTAAAAATTCAAAGAAATGGAACTGTAAGCGGAACTGCAGCTGTTTTTGCACTCGGAATAACAGAAGGTCCAGTGTTTTTTTGCGGATTGGATCTTTGCGAACAAAGCGGATATCAGCATATTCAGCCAAATGAACTTGAAATTGAAAATAAAATGAGTGACAACAGATTTCATAATCTTGAAACAAGAATTTTTCCTTCAAGTCTGCCCTCTTCTGCAATGAAAATTTACTGCGACTGGTTTTCTTCAAATGATTTTGGAGGAAGACTATTCAGGCTGAGCGACAATTTTTCATATAAAAATTCGCTTGGAAAAATCAGTAACATAAACTGGAATGATTTTGATGCTCTCTCAAAAAAATATAAAAATTTAAATTGCGACATAAAAATTCAAAAACTTGCATTAGAAAAGAAAGATGCAGAAATCTCAATAAAAAATTTAATCAGCAGAAATTTTTTTAATCCAGCATGGCAAAAGGAATTTGTTCCAGCACAGTTTTTAAATCTTGAAAGAAATAGAGAACTTGAAACTGAAGATAAAGCAGAACAAGAAGTTTTTATAGAAATGAAAAAATTTACTGAAAATCTGAATACCTGTTTTACGGGCGGAACAAAATTATGATTTACAGGGAAAAAATTCAGTCAAAGTCCGGTGAGTGGATTCCGCTTTTTTTAGACTCACATCCGATGTTTTCAAAATATAATGTTCAAAAGGAAGTTGAAATATTTTCCAAAAATATAAATGAAAATTTTATAATCATTCTTGGAATTGGAGCTGCTTACCATATAAAATTT
>CAVCIJ010000311.1:0-3287 GCA_963601995.1 bacterium
TTTTTAAAGCCCTTCAGACAAGTGAATTATTATTCTTAAAATAATGTATGCCGCCGAAGAAAAAATCAGCAGAAGAAAAAAAAGCGAAAAGTGAATCCAAAGTCTTTTTAGTTTTGTGATGATAAAAAAAATAATCGATTCTAAAATTCCTGCAATGCTGAATAAAAAACTTACAAGACTGATAATTGAGCAGAAGTAAACAATTAAATTCTGACTTTCGTCTGTAAAATTCTGAAAGTTTCCAAAAAGATAAAGGTTAAAAAATGCCAGAAACAAAAAGACTAAAAATAATGATGAGCAGATTGTGAGTTTTAAGAGAAAGTTCTGCGGAATAGTTTTTGTTTTTTTGTTTTTCATTTTTCTGCCTCTGAATTTTTGCAATCAAAATGTATAGCTTTAAAGTTGTCGTAGATAAGTTTTTTGAAATGCCCTATAATATTAGCACATTTTAGGAATTTAATATGAGAAAAATAAAAAAATTTTTTCTGCGACTTTTTATTTTGATTATTTTTGCGGCTGTAGTGTTCTTTGTTGGCTGGATCCAGTTTTATGTAAAAAACGGAAATTGCACGATAATGACAAGTAAAACCGGTGGTTTGTACAAAGAAGCGATTGTTCCTGGAAAATTTTTGTGGCGATGGGAGCGTCTTTTGCCCACAAATGTTCATCTTGAAAATTTTTCTTTAAGTCCGCTTTCAACACATCATGTTTGCTCCGGTATTCTTCCAAGCGGTGATATTTATACAAAGGAATTTGACAGTTCAGCTGATTTTTCTTATAAATTTGAAATGAATATAAGCCTTGCTGCAAGTCCTGAAACAATTTATGAACTTTACAAAGAAAATAAAATTCAAAATAACGATGACCTTCAAAAATTCCTTGAACAAAAGTCAAAACAGCTTTCTGGCACAGTTGTTCAGAATATTTTAAGGCAGCAGGAAACTTCTTCTCAGTACATTCAAAATCCTGTTTTGGATAATGATTTTATTTCAGAACTTTCTTTACATCCTGAATTCGGCAATTTAAAAATAAACAGTATTGAATTTGTAAGTGCAAAAATTCCTGACGTAAAATTTTATAATAAAATAAAAGATTTCTATGACCGTTATTTAGAAAATGTTCAGCAAAAAGTTGAGCAAAAGGCGCAGGAGCAGGCAAAGCAGTTTCTTGCGCAGGACAGAAAACTTCATCAGCTCGAAAAGTTTGCTGAGCTTATAAAAAAATATCCTGAACTTAATGAACTTGCAAAAAATGGTGATTTAACTGAAGTTATGAAGGCAATTACTAACTGAAAAATCTGGAGAAATGAAAATGTTTGGAAAAAAATTGTTTGCAATTCGCGGTGCCGTATGCTGTGAAAATACAGAAAATTCAATTCTGGAAAATGTTCTGAAAATGTGTAATGAACTTTTTGAAGTGAACAAAATAAAGTCGTGCAGTTTAGTAAGCATTCAGTTTACAATGACTTCTGATCTTGACGCAATAAATGCGGCTACAGCTTTAAGGCGCGGAAAAACCTGTATTGACACTTCTTCTGTGGCACTTTTTGTTTCCCAGGAAGCTCAAATTCAGAATATGTTACCAAAGACAGTTCGTGTGATGATTTTAGCCTGTCTTCCAAAAAAAACAAAAATTCGCTCCGTTTATTTGAATGGTGCACAAAAACTTCGCCCTGATATGATTTTTGAGCAATAAAAGTTTTCTTTGACAAAAGGTAAAATATGAAGGTTTGGCTCCTTTCAAGAGAGTATTCAGGAATTTGTGAAGCTGGTGGCGTAAAAAACGTTGCCTGTTCTCTTTCTGAAAATTTAGTAAGTCTTGGACACAAAGTTGTTCTTTTTATTCCGCTTTATGGCTGCACTGATTTGTCTAAAATTCAAAATTATACTTGTGTGTGGCGTTCTCCTGTTCAAATTCAGATTGGCAGAAAAAATTATACAGTTTCTTTCAGTCATGGAGAAATGAATGGAGTTGAAATAAATTTCGTTGTAAACAATATATTTTTTGAGAAAAAGGCAGTTTATACTTACACTCAGGAAGAAGAAAATTTAAATCCGTCTCATAAAAAAGGCGAAGGACACGAGGATGTAAAAATACTGAATTCTCTCTTTCAAAGAGCGGTTGCACTGTATGGAAAAAACTGCAGCCAGAATGAAAAACCAGATGTAATTCACTGCCAGGACGCTCCGTGTGCAATGCTTCCGGCTTTTATAAACCAGCTGAAAAATCAAGATGAAAACTGCCGCAAATTTTATGAAAAATCAAAAATGTTTGTTACGATTCATAATGCGGGTGCTGGTTATCATCATGAATTTTCAAATCTTCAGGAAGCGGAATATTTTACAGAGCTTCCAGAAGAGATTCTTTCTTACGGAAATAATAGCGGAAGAATAGAGCCGTTTCTTATTGCTTCACAGTTTGCCTTGATTACAACAGTTTCGCCTCAGTATGCAAAGGAAATTCTTTTTGATTATGTTGATACAGACGGACTTGGAGAACAGTTTCGTAACAAAAAAGTTTCTATAATCGGAATTACAAATGGAATTGATTTTGAAAAATACGATCCAGATGATACAAAAAAATCTGGTCTTCCGTTTAGTTTTAATCCGCAAAAATGTGAACTTGATGGAAAATACAAATGCAGGGAATACTTTCTTGAGAATTTTGCGTATCAGAATGCAGAAAAAATTTCTAAAACAAAGGGAATTGAGCGTTTTTCGTATCTTTCAGATATAAATGATAAAACTGTGATTATTTCTTATCACGGGCGTGTTGTTCATCAAAAAGGAATTGACATTATGTTTAAGTCTGCGATGAATATTCTTTCAAATGTTGACAATGTAAAATTTATTTTTGCAGGGCAGGGCACTCTCGAACTTGAACAGCAGTTTATAAATCTGGCAAATATGTTTCCTGGAAAATGCGTTTATTTTCGCGGATACGACAAGGTTCTTTCGCGTTTGTGCATTGCCAGCGCAGATTTTTCTTTACATGCAAGTTATTTTGAACCATGTGGACTTGAAGATTTTACTTCTCAGACCTACGGCACAATTCCAGTAGCACATGCAACCGGTGGTTTATGCAAAATCGTAAATGGAAGAACAGGATTTTTGTACAAGCCGAATGATTCAAATTATCTTATAAAAATTCTTCTTGCCCTTATTACGCTTGCAAAGTCAACTGAAAAGGAATTTTTAAAGCCGATTATACAATATGCGTCGTCTTATATTCACGAAACTTTTCCCTGGAAAAAAGTAGTCCAAAATGAATATTTAAAACTTTATCAG
>CAVCIJ010000312.1:0-2826 GCA_963601995.1 bacterium
GAATATGTTCTAGCCCAGTTAAGAGCAATCTGGGCACTTTCCTTCATAACGTCGCCCATCTGTCCTGTAAGCTGAAGTCCAGCCTTGTCTGTTTCAAAGGCAATGCTTTCCAAAAGCAAAGTGTCACCACCCATGCTAGTCCATGCAAGTCCGATTGCAGTTCCAGGAACATAAGCGGTTTTTATCTGACTTTCGTCGAAAACTGCTTTTCCAAGATACTTTCTTACTTCATCAGTGCCTATAACAAAGGTTTTTAAAACCGCTTTAGAATTTTTTGCAGTTTTTGCAGAAAATTTTTCTTCTGAATCAGATTTTTCATCAGCAGTTTCTTTTGCTTTTGAGTTCTTTGAATCAGATTTTACTTCAGCACATTTAACCTCAAGTTCTTCAAGATGCTCCGAAATCAGTTTGCGCACAATTTTATCAATATTTTTCTCAAAATTGCGAACTCCAGCTTCGCGAGCATATTCAGTTGCAATTAAAGAAAGTGCTTCCTTAGTAAATTTTACCTGATTCTTTTTTAAACCGTTTTTTACAAGATTTTTTGGAATAAGGAATTTTTTAGCAATTTCGATTTTTTCCTGGTCAATATAGCCCGAAAGTTCAATAATTTCAGCACGATCTAAAAGAGGCTGAGGAATTGTATCAAGAGTATTTGCTGTTAAAATAAAAAATACGTTGCTCAAGTCAAAAGGCAAATCAAGGTATGAATCGCGGAAATTTGAATTTTGCTCAGGATCAAGCACTTCAAGAAGAGCCGCACTAGGATCACCTTGCGAACTTGCATTCATTTTGTCAACTTCGTCAATCATAAAAACAGGTGCCTTAGATTTTGTAATCTTAAGTCCGCTAATAATCTGACCCGGCATAGAACCAATGTATGTTCGCCTGAATCCCTTGATTTTAGACTCGTCGTGTTCGCCACCAACGCTGAATCTAAAAAACGGTTTATTCATCGCCTTCGCAATTGAATGACCAACAGAAGTTTTTCCAACTCCAGGCGGACCTACAAGAATCAAAACCGCTCCCTTTCCGTCATTTTTAAGTTTTCGTACCGCCAGATATTCAAGAATGCGTTTTTTTACATCATCAAGACCGTAATGTTCGCTGTTAAGGATTTTATTAGATTCTTCAATATTGTAATTTTCTACAGGATTCTCATTCCACGGCAAAGAAGACACCCAATCAAGATAATTTCTAAGAGAATTGTATTCGGGATCGTGCGGATCCAAAAGATTGAATTTTTCAAGTTCAGAATAAACAGTTTCCTTGATTTCGCCAGTAAAATTGAATTTATCGATTTTAGCTTTAAATTTCTGGTAATCAGAAGATTTTGAGTCGCCTGCAATTCCCAGTTCTTCCTGAATTGACTTAAGTTCTTCGCGCAAAAAATATTCCCGCTGATTTTTTTCAACCTTGTCATTAAGTTCATTTTGAATTTTTTTCTGAACACGAAGAATTTCCTGTTCCTTTTTGATGTAAACAAGAACCTGCTCAATTCTTTTGTGAACATTTGTCATTTCAAGAACTTTCTGCTGCTCAGATTTGTCAATATTTAAAATCGAAACAACAAAATCAGCAACGCGGCCAGGATGATCAATGTTAATCATATTCAGGCGCATTTCTTCCGTAAACATAGGATTATTTTCGCTGATTTCTTTCATCTCGCTTACAAGAGCACGATTCAAAGCTTTTACTTCAAATGAATTTTCGCCCTCGTCTTTTAGATAACTTACTGCCGCCACCATTGGATTCGACTCAGAAAGTGCCTTTACAATTTTAAATCTCTGCAAGGTCGAAACAAAAACATTGTATCCACCGTCTGGAAGATTTATTTTTTTGATAATGCGGGCAACAGTTCCTATTTTGTACAAATCTGAAATTGAAGACTTGTCACTTTCGTTTTTAATCAAAACAATTCCAATGTAACCACTGCCCTTTTGAGCCTCGTCAATAACTTTTATGTCTTCTTCGCTGTTAATAATCAGCGGAGTAAAAATTCCTGGAAAAATAGGCCGGCTGCCAAGCGGAATTATGGGCAGCTTATTAGGAAGCTGAGGTGATGCCGGCAATTCCATAATTTCTTCTATTTTATTTTTATCATCGCTTTTCATAATTATAAATATATGAAAGAAAGCAAAAAAAGACAAATACTGTTAAGAGGAGCTTTAAAATCGCAATTTTTAAGGGGGGGGTGATTTTAAGAAAACTTTATTTTTACAAAAAAAAATGCCTGCATAAAAAACGCAGGCAGCAGTTATAAAAAGAAATTATTATTTTTCCCAAAGTTTTTCAGGATAATAACCGTCTTTTATTTTTTGAGCAATTTCTTTTTTTACATCAGCACGATCTTCAGGATATGTCATTCCAAACCATTTCTCTGTTGATGTAAAGAATTTAATACATCCTTCTCCAGCTTTTACAATGTCACTTGCAGCAACCGGTAAAAGAGCTTCTGTTTTAGGCTGATTAAGCGAAGTTTTTCTAAAATTCTCCCAATATTCGTGAAAGCCTTCAAAAGCCTTGTTTGAAAAACCGAATAAATTCATGCTTACCCATTCTTTTCCAGTAAGCTCAAAAGTTTTTCCGTCAAGTTCGCTTATAATTTTGTCGCCTTCATAATAAATTTTTGTATTTTCTGTAATTGACTCAAGATAACCGTCCTTTACAGAACAAACGCCTCTGCTTACAGAACCGCTATAGCTCATTGTGTTTCCAAGAACATAGCCAACCATTGCATGTTCCGAAGAAGAAGGCTCAATTGATGAAAGATATTTTCCTAGAGTTACAAAAGCGTCTCTTCCGTAATAATCATCACTATTGATT
>CAVCIJ010000313.1:0-12965 GCA_963601995.1 bacterium
TGCTTCTTCATTTACAGTTGACTTTGCAGCTCAGTTAAAAAAGCCTTTGTGGGGCAACGGACTTTGGGAAGCGTCATATTCTGAAGCTTTGCAGAGCGGACTTTATTCACTTTCTCAGTATGATGAATATCTTTTTGGAAGCCAGCTTGGACTTTCTTATTTATGGAATATTTTTAATATTTCGCTCAGTTGGAAGTCAAACTGGATTCACGTTCCTTCAAATGAATATCCTCACCTTGTTAATTTGAATTTTTCTTATGATGCAGAAGATGGAAACTGGGGATTCAGCCTTGATGCAGCAGAAGGAATTGGCGGTGCTGACTATATTCCTGTTATAAACGCACTTGCTTATTATCGCTTAAAAAATTCAATCAGACTTGCGCTTGAACTTGATGATGCGGTAAAACTTTTTTCTGGCAAAAACAGAATGTGGTCTTCTTCTTCATACGAGCAGAGCAGTGGCAATGTAACTTTCCTTGTGAAGTTCTTTTTTTAATTAAATGAATGAGTAAAATGAGCGTGTAATATAGAAACTGCCGAAAATGCCGTCAGTTTTTATATTATAAAGTTTGCTAGAAAAAAGACCGCAAAAATGGCGCGGTCTTTTATCTTTAAAAGTTTGCGTTGCAAACTTTTTTTATTAACTGCACATTCTCACTTCGTTACGAATGTGCTTAAAAAATTCAGAAAAATATTGAAATATTTTTCTGAATTTTTTATAGGGGAAAAATATGTGGAATACTTTAAAAAGTGGCGGACCTTTGATGATTGTAATTTGTCTGCTTGGTCTTATGGCAATTTTTATTATTGCTGAAAGAATTCATTATTATTTCAGTGTAAAAAAACGCGATTCTAAGCTGATGAAAACAGTTCTTACAGATTTACGGCGCGGTGATTTTAGTTCCGTAGAATCTTCCTGCGTTCTTGCTGACACACCATGTTCTCAGGTTATAAAAACTGCGGTTGAAAACAGAAATCTTGATGAATCTCATTTAAAAGAAATTGTACAAACAAAAATGGATGGAGTTGCGCCTCAGTTTGAGCATCTTCTTACAGCCCTTACAACCATTGCAAATATTTCAACTCTTTTAGGACTTTTGGGAACTGTAACTGGAAACATAAAGGCTTTTGGTGTTTTAGGAAGCGGTGGTTCTATGGGTGATCCGGCTCTTCTTGCAAATGCGATTGCAGAAGCTCTTATTACAACGGTCGGCGGACTTGTAGTTGCAATTCCGGCAATTGTTGCAACTAATTTTTTTAATAATGAGGTAAATCACCGGCTCAATGATATGGAAACTAATGTTACTCAGGTTCTTTACACTCTGACTGGAAAGAATTTGTAAAACAAGGAATTTTTATGAAAGTAAACCGAAAAAGAAAAAGCAGTGGCGTAGGTATAGATTTGTCTCCTATGCTTGATGTAATTTTTCAGTTAATTTTGTTTTTTTTAGTTTCCACAACATTTTCTACTTTGCCGGGAATTCAATTGAATCTTCCTTTAAGCACGACTGCACAGGGAACGGATGCGAGCGGAATTACAATCACTGTGGACGAAAACGAAGTCATATATTTTAATGAACAGAAAATTCCTCTTGAAAACCTAAAAGATGCTCTTCTTTTAGTTGACACTGGAAAAATCGAAAAAGAAAATTATCCGGTCACATTAAATGCTGATGCAAAGGTTACAAACGGAAGTATTGTAAAAATTTTTGATGAACTTAGAAAGGCTGGATTTTCTTCAGTCAGTTTGCGTACAAAAAATTAGGCGGCTAAAAAAAATGGATTCATTGAAACAACGCGGAGAAATTGTTGGTGCCTTCTTCTCTTTTTTGGCAGTACTTATTTTTGCTTTGCTGTGTATTTTTGTAAAAACTGAGCCAAAAACTGTTTACAAAACGATTCAGGTTCAGCTTTCTTCTTCTAAGCCGAATCCAGAAATTCAGCCTAAAAAAGCCGAAGTTCCAGTCGAATCAAAAAAAATTGAAAAATCTGAAAATAAAAAAACTGAAACTTCTTCTCAAAAAACTCAATCTGCTGCAAATACAAAAAAAACTGAAAGCTCTTCTAAAAAAGAGCAGAATGAAACTGCAAAACTTGAGCGTCCTAAAATCAGAAAAAGCATTGAAGAACTTATGGCTGAGCAAAATTCTCTTTCTTCGTCAAAAAGTGCAGCTAAAAGTGATGACTGGGACGATTCTGTTTTTGACGAAAATGCCGCTGTTCAAAGTTCAGCATCTTCTTCAATGCCAAAAATTGCCGGCGTAAAATCAAGTGCGTTCGGAAGTGCAGGAAGTGCCGCATCTGCTTCTTCGTCTGCAAGTGCTTCTTCAAAATCTTCTGGCGAAAAAAAAGCTGCTTCGTCTTCTACAAAAAGTGCATTGAGCGAACTTGAAAATTTAAGTTTTTCTTCAAGCAACGAAAACAATGTAAAAAGTATGACTCAAATTTCAGCACAAAAAACAGGCGATGGAAAACTTGCAATTCAAATGGCCGACGGTAAACTTCGTGAACTGATATCTCCTCGTAAACCAGTTATTTATCTTGATGAAATAAAAGTCAATCTTGATAAGAGCAAAAAAGTTGTGATTTCGTTTGATATTACTGAATCTGGAACTGTGCCGATTGGTTCAATTGAAATAAGCCCTGCTTCAAGTTTAACTGATGAAATTATTTCGCTTATAAAATCTGAAGTTGCAACGTGGACTTTTTCTCAGGGACCTGAGGGTTCGGCTTCTTTTGATTACACAATTGAAATTCACTAAAGTGCATTTTGTAAAATGTATTGAAAATGTTTTTTTTTCAAAGAATTATCCAGAAAGTGCAGAATTTTTAATTTTCATAAAATCACAGTTTAAAAATGGAATTTCTAAAGTCAGAATTATCGGCTTTAAATAAGAGTTTTTTTTGACTATAATACGATTTATGATTAACGGAATTAAGGCAATCGCATTTGATATTGACGGCACTTTGTATAGTTCTGTGCGACTTTATTTTAAGATGATTTTTTATGTTTTAAAATATCTTCCTTTTTATATAAAATTTGGCAAAGTCAGAAAAATTCTTCATAAAAGTGCTCCTGTTGCTGATTTTTACGAGTATCAGGCGCGACTTCTTGCTGACGAACTGCATTGTTCTGCTGATGAGGCTAAAAATCTGATTCAGATAATTGTTTATGACGGAATGAAGGTTTTTTTTGAAAAAATCAAGCCTTTTCCATATGCAAAAGAATGTATTCAAAACTTAAAGAATGCCGGTTACAAAATTGCGATTCTTTCAGATTTTCCACCAAGTCAAAAAGAAAATATTTGGGGAATAAAAGATTTGTGTGATGTGTGTATTGGCTCCGAAGAGTCAGGCGCACTTAAGCCTTCTTTGTATCCTTTTGGAATTCTTTCGCGTGAATTGAATTTAAAAAGTGAAGAAATTCTTTATGTAGGTAACAGCAAAAGGTGTGATGTTTCTGGTGCTTCAAATGCTGGAATGAGAACTGCTTATATTTTGAGCGGCTTTGAAAAGCTGTTCAATATTAAATATCGAAAGGCTGATATTAACTTTAGAAACTATCGCCAACTGGAAAATATTGTGTTAAACTAGAGGGCAAAGTTAAAAAATGATTTTAAAAATTTTTTGATTTTTACATATAAAAAAATAGCTTTTATATAAAAATTCGGGTGGGGAAAAGTGGAAATTTTTATCGCTATTGTTGCGGCTGCTCTTGTGGCTGCTGTAGTTTCTTATGGTATAAAAAAAGTTGACGTAAAAGAAGACAAAATCAGAAAACTCAGAGTTTATGCTGACGAAAGAGAAAAAAAATTTGACGAGTATTTTAAAAACAAAGAAAGTCGAATGTCTATTCTGGCAAATCAGGTTGAAGGCGAAAACATTAAGGCTCAGGCAGCGGTAAAACGTTATCAGCAGCAGATTGATGAATGCGAAAAATCAGTTCACAATCTTGATGATGCTGTAAAACAGGCGGGCGAAATAAATGAAAAAATAAATTCCTATGGCTCAGTGATTCAGAATCTTATGGAGATGACTTCTGCTGTAGAAGAAAATCTTGCACGCATAAAAAAAGAGGCGTCTGTAATTGAAAAATATAATGCGCGTCTTGATTCTCAGAAAAAAAATATTGAGCAGATTGAAAAAAATATTCCTGAGGTAAGCAAAAGTTTTTCAGCAAAAAATGCAGAACAACTAAAAATTATTGGAAAGGATTTGCTTTTAGAATACGAAAAAAGAGCCAGAGAAATTGACGAAACTACAAAATCTTCTGTTGAAAAAAATAATGAAACTGTCCGCAATCTTGAACTTAGCATAAAAGATGCGTATAAAAAAGCCGCAGAAAACGCTAAAAATCTCGAGGATGAATCTTTTAAGCAGCTGCAAAAAGAAATTGATGAGCGTACATCTTCGTGCAAAAATGAATTTTCTTCTCAAACAAAGCAGCTTACGGCTTTTATTGATTCAAAAATTCTTGAATCAAAAAATTCCATCGAACAAAAATCCGAAGAATTTAACAGTGCACTTGAGGCACAAAGTGAAGATTTTGAAAATTCCATAAAAGAAAGATTTGATTTTCTTAGTCAAAATCTTGAAGTTCAGGGGCAGAAATTTGACGAAAAAATACAGTCTTTTGACTCAAAAATTGATGATGTTTCAGCAGAATTTAATAATTCTATTGAAGAAAAATTTGCAAAACTTGAAGAGTCTCTTGCGGAACAAATTGCGATTGTTGAAGATAAAATCAGCGAAAATGAGCGGAATGCCGAAAACCGTCTTTCTGAACTTGATGATAAAATTGAAGACCGCGAGAATTTGCTTGATGAAAAATTTGATAAAATTGACGGGCGGCTTAACAGTGAAGATTTTCTTATCCAAGAAAAATTTGCCTCCTTTGACAAAAAATTTGAAGATTCAGACAATGAAATTAAAAATAAATTTTCTGAAATTTCAGAAAAATTTGCTGGCGAAGATTCTGTTATTCATCAAAAATTTGAAGAACTTGATTCGCAGTTTAAACAGTATTCTCAGAATGTGCAGGACAAAATCATCGAAATTGAAGCAAAATTTGACAGCGAAAATTCCAGCGTAGAAAAAAGTCTTTCTGAACTTGATTCAAATTTCCAAACTCAGCTTAGAATTGCAACAGAAAAATACAATGAAGAATGTGAACTTCTTAAGAAATTTTTTGATGATCAGCTTAATTCTCTGCAGGCAAATTATAACGAAGCAGCAAAGGCTTCCAGTGACGAACTTAACAAAAAATCTTTGGAACTTCAGTCTTCGTTCAGCTTAAAACTTAAAAATCTTAGTGCTGAAATTCAAAGGGAAACTTCCCGCGTAAACGAAAATCTTAATGATTCAACTGAAGAAATTGAAAAGAAGATGAAGTCTAAAATCGAAAGTCTTTCTGGAAATTTCAATGAACAGACTTCGGCACTTGAAAATGTAATAAAAACTAAACTCAGCGAATTTAATGGAAAGGCTGCGGGCATTTCAAGCGAAATAAAGTCAAAATCTGAAAAACTTGAGGCAGAACTTGAAAATCAGCTTAACGAAATAAATGCGAGCGTTCAGTCACGAACTGAAGAGGCACTTGCAAAATACAAGGACACAAATTCAAATTATTCAAAAAATATTGATGAACTTACTCAAAGCTTAAAAACAAAAATTTCTTCAAATTCTGATTTGCTTGAAAAAATGATTCAAGAAAAAACTTCTTCTCTGGAACAGGAAACTTCTAAAAAAATCAGCAAAATCAAGGAAGATACTGAGCAGAAAATTTCATCTTTGCAGCAGCAAATGTCTGAGTCTTTTGAGCAGACAAATAATCTTGCAGAAAATTTAGGAAAGCAGACTTCCGGAAACTCTGAGCGGCTTTTGGCTGTTGAAAATGCGATTAATTCTCAGGCTGAAAGTTTAAAGTCACGATACGACAAACTTTATTCTGATGCAATGGAAAAAGCTTTGGATGAAGAAAACCTTGCGTATAAAAAATATCAGGATTTGAGTTCTAAAAATCTTGAAAAATACAAAACTGAAGTTCAAAGTCATATGGACGAAATTCAATCCGGAGTTGCAAAGAATTTGAGCGAATTTGAGTCAAGAACTAATGAAGTGCGCGAAAATATTGCCGGCGGAATTGATGAGCTTAGCAAAAAGTATAGCGATGCTCAAAAACTTTCTGACGAAACCGCAAGCCGCATTACAAAGCAGACTGAAGAAAGCACAAAGAAACTTAATGATTTTAGTGCAAATATGCAAAGCAAAATTGACAGTTTCGATGAAGAGCTTTCTAAGTCAATGAAAGATATTGCCTTTGATTACGACACGAAGCAAACAAAATATCTTGCTTCCCTTGATAAGACTCTTGAAGCGTATAAAAAAGAAATGGAGTATCGCTTTAAAAAACTTAACACCTCTGGTGCTGACGTAGACAAACTTGAAATAACGCTTAGAAAGCTTATGGAGCAGAGTCAGAAAAAAGTGAGCGGTGATTTTGAAAAATTTTCAAAAGATTCTTCAAATCAGCAGAATGAATTTATTGCAGGTTTAAAAGCAAATTATGAAAGTTTAAAAAATGAACTTTCAAAACTTGAAAGCGATCTTGACGACGTTAAGAAAAAGGCTGCAAGTTCTATTAGCGAAAAAGTCAAGATTTTTGAAGATAGCTTTGTTCAGGATATTGCAAAGCGGGAAAATTCTGTTCAAACCCAGCTTGAGCAGTGGAAGTCGAAAATGGATTCAAATCTTGAGTCTTTTACAGAAGAATATGAAGAAAAAAGAGCAAAACTTGAAGTTCAGTACGACAATGCACTTTCAAAAAGAATCAGCGATTTGCAGGCAAAAACTATTGAGCAGGAAAAGAAATTCCAGTCAACTTTGCTTTCAGGTCAATCTACAATTCAGGAGCAGATTAACAGCGTAAATCAGAATCTTCATAATTTTATAGAGCAGTATAAATCTGAACTTTCGGAAACAAGCAGTAAGGCAAACGATTATCTTAAGAACGAAATTGACTTGTACAATGAAAAAATTTCGGGTCAGCTTGATAAGAGCGAAAAAGATTTGAATCTGCGGATTGAAAATTTTAAAAATGAACTTGCCGCAAAGCAGGATTCTCAAAAAGCTAAAATTGAAGAAACTGTTGAAGAACTTAGCAAGTGGAAGCAGCGTTTGGAAACACAGTTTTCTGATTCTTCAGGTCAGTTTGATGAGAGGCTGAAAACTGCTCAGTCAGAAAGTGAGCAGAAAATCGATGATGTAAAAAATCTTCTTTCTGGTGAATACGATAAGGTTCAGAAAAATATTCAGTCGTTGACTTCTCAGTATGATGATATGCTTGTAAAAACTTCTGAACTTGTAAATCAGAATGCAAAAGATGCAGAAGCTTCAATTAAATCACTTAGAAAAGAAATTAAAGAAGACAGCGATGAATACAAAAAGAATTTCAGAACTTTGAGCGACCGTTTGAATGATGAAACTAACAGCCTGCAGTCAACTTTGGACAGCATAAAAAAGGCGACCGCAAAATTTGAACAGGATACTGGAATTTTTGACAAAGCTGGCACTATGAAAAAGCAGCTTGAAGGTGACATTGCTCAAATTAAAGACGAAATTTCCGGGTTAAAAGTTTATGAGGAAAAAATTGCTGAGCTTAACAGGCAGACTGTGGAACTTGATAAACTTGGCACAGAATTCAGGCAGAGGCTTGTTTCGTATAATCAAGACAAAACTCGGCTTGATGATTTGGATAGAAAATTTAATTCGCTTATGGAACTTTCTGCCAGTATGGATTCAAAAATTGCCGATCTCAACACAACAAGCGATAATCTTTTGAATATGCAGTCGTCAATCCGTTCTTTCTCTGAAAAATTAAAAACTGTTCAGGATAAGGTTGATAGAATCGAAAATAAGGGCGAAACAATCGATCGTATTACTGAGGAAGTTGATTTGTCATTTGAAAATATTAAAAAACTTGAGGAACGTCTCGAAAATTGTTCTGAAAGCGTAAAATCGCTTCCAAAAGAAATTGCTTCGGTTCAAAGAGATATTGAATCAATTCTTAAAAACAGCGGTAAAATCAATGATGCAGTAGATAAAATTACAAGTTTGCAAAAAATTATTGATGAAACAGACAAGCGCATTGAAACAATCAATTCTTCTAAAAAAGGAATTCTTGGTGCGGAAGAAAGGCTTCATAAACTTTCTGTTGATACTAATGAAAAACTTGAGGTTCTCAAGACAATTACAAAGGCTGAAGTTGAAAAGTCAGTTGCAGGCAGTTCTTCTTCTAAATCAACAAGCATTACGCCGCAAGTACGCGAAACTGTTCTTCGCCTTAAGAGAGATGGTTGGTCTGTTAAGCAGATTGCTAAGGCAAATAAACTTACTGAAAATGAAGTTAATTTGCTTTTAGATTATGACGGCGGAGAATAATACGCTGAAGCAGATTTTAGCTTTTTGAATAAAATATTTTTATCTGATGAATTTCAAATTCTGTTAAAAATGAAGTGCAAGACTTGTCGCAGCAGTGCGACAGGTTTTACTACAAAGATTTTTTTGTTAAAAGGCAGGTGCAGTATGCTTTGATTGCATTTTTATTTCCAATTGAATCCAGTTTTTCATTTGTTTTGCCTTTTACAAAAATTTGATTTTCGTTTACTTCGAGAATATTTGCGATTGAAGAAATTATTTTTTGCCGCCATGGAAGAATTTTTGGAATTTCAGTTTCCACAACGCAATCAAGATTATTTAAAATCCAACCTTCATTTTTTACATCATTCCAGATTTTTTTCAGCAGAATTTTGGAGTCAGCATCTTTCCATTTTGGATCGTCTGGTGGAAAATATGATCCAATGTCGCCAAGAGCGGCGGCTCCTAAAAGAGAATCGCTTATTGCGTGAAGCAGAACGTCTGCATCAGAATGTCCAAGTTCGCCTTTTTCACAGGGAATTTCAACTCCGCCCAAAAGAAATTTTCTTCCTTCCGCAAGAACGTGAATGTCAGTTCCAAAACCGATTCTGATTGCACTCAAATTCAACTTCTTTTCCTCACAGTTTTTTAGTAGTTCTAGATCTTTGGGATAAGTTATTTTTATGTTTTCGCTTTCTCCATCCACAATAAAAACTTTTTTTCCTTTTGTAATTTCCGGGAATGAATCCCAAATTTCTGTATCATCAGTAAATTCTTTTTTTAGACTTAAGGATTTTTTGTGACATTCAAAAATTTCATTGAAAGTAAAGGCTTGTGGCGTTTGTACGCAAACAAGATCTTTTCTTACAAGGTGGTGCTTTATTGTTCTGTCGCTTGAAATTTCTTTTTGTGTGTCAACAGGCGGAATTGCTGGAACTGCTGCTCCGTATTTTTGCGCTGCGGAAATTACATTTAAAATGATTTTTTTGCTTACAAAGGGGCGGGCAGCATCGTGAATTAAAACAAGAGAATTTTCTTTTACATTTTTATTTGTGCAAATTTCATCAATTTTTTTGAGTGCATTAAAAACTGAAGCCTGTCTTGTAGATGAACCTTCAACAAATTCAACTTGAGTTTTTCCTAAAAGATTTTTAATTTTGGAATTTGCAAACAGAGCATCTTCTGCTTCGGTTCTGCCGCCTTTTGGAAAGGTTATTATTACGCAGGAAAATTGTGCGTTTTGTAAAAAAATAGCGGCGGATTCTGAAAGTACAGTTCCGCCATTTAAACTAAGATATTCTTTTTTTTTGCCGGCTTTCATTCTTGAAGAAGAACCGGCAGCCGTAAGAACAAGAAAAAGATTAGTCGTCTGAATCATCGTCATCATCTTTGTCGTCTGATGATTTTGTTTCCTCATCTGCAAATTCATCTTCGTCTTCATCATCGTCCTGGAACACAGGCTTTTTTTCAACTTTAAGTCCTAAAGGTTCAAGTTTTGCAAGCAGCATTTTTTCAACTTCTTCTTTAGAAATATTCATTGAATCAGAAATTTCATCAATCAAAAGTGTTTTTGCATTGTCATAAAGTTTGCGCTCAAGGATAGGAAGTTCCTTGATCTTAGATCGATGATAAAGTGAACGTACAATTTCAGCAATGTCTTTGATTGTTCCCTTTTTTAGAAGATCAAGATTCATTTGGTAGCGAAGTTTCCAGTCCGAAGTAGGCGGCTCAAAGTCCTGTCCAATCATATCGAGTGCTTCCTGTGCTTCTTCTGCACTTACAATAGCACGAATTCCAATGTTAGCCGCATTTGCAACAGGAACCATAACATACATATCCGAAACATCAAGATAAATTCTGTAATAGTAAACCTGCTCACCGTTAAAATCTTTCTTAAAAATGTCAACGATTTTTCCCACACCCTGACTCGGGTACACGATTTTTTGATTAAGTGAAAATTCTGTCTTAGGTTTTGCCATAGTCTTTATAATATATCACAAAAAAATTTAAAATTCAAATGACTGTGATTTGTCTTTTTTCTTTACAAAAATTCTAAAATAAGCATATTCGCAGCACAAATTTCAAAAGATAAAAACTGACGGTATTTTTTTCAGTCTTTATCTTTTATTTCTGATTTTTGTTTTTTATTGATTAAAAAAATCTTTTATTTTGCCGGAAAAAGTTTTTTAAAATCAACAAGAACTTCTGAAGAATCGCGTGCTGAATTGATGTCAATGATTTTATTCAGTTTTCGGTAGAATTCAATGAGAGGTTCTGTTTCTTTTCTGTAAACTTCAAGACGATGTGTGATCGATTCAAGTTTGTCATCTTCGCGTGTAAAAAGTTCTCCGCCACATTTATCACAAACGCCTTCAACTTTTGGCGGCATAAATTTAACATTATAATTTGCCTTGCAGTTTTTGCAGACTCTGCGGTTTGAAAGTCTGTCAATAATCAGCTGGTTGTCAACTTCAAAATTAACTACCTGAACAGGAATATTCAGTTTTTCAAAGGCTTCTGCCTGTGGAATGGTGCGCGGAAATCCGTCAAGAATAAAACCATTTTTGCAGTCAGATTTTTTAAGTCTGTCTTCTACAATTTCAAGAACTACATCATCGCTTACAAGTCCGCCGGCATCCATTATTGCCTTAACTTTTTTTCCAAGTTCAGTCTGATTTTTAATGTTTTCGCGGAAAATATCTCCGGTTGAAATCTGAGGAATTCCATATTCTTCCGAAACTTGAGATGCTAAAGTTCCTTTTCCTGCTCCTGGTGGTCCTAAAAAAATAAAATTCATTTTTTTCTCCTATAAATAAAAAGATTTGCAGTGCAAACTTAAAGAAGATAAAACCGACGTGCTTCCGGCAGTTTTTTAATTAATCTCCTAAAAATTCTAATTTAATCATTTTACCCTTAAAAAAGTAAATCTACAAGTGCGGAAAAAATCAGTTTTTACCGGCGCAAATAAAAGAATTTTCGTATGACCAGTTAAAAAGCTTTTTTTTGCAGTTTTCTTCAAGAATCCTTGTAAGTTTTGAAATTTCATCCTGGCTTAAGTTTTTTGCCACTGCACTTCCGTAAGAAGATGCTGGACTGAACCACTTATAAATTTCAGCTGGATTGAGACGGCGTTTTTCTGTAAGAATTTCATTTTTTACTGAAACTTCAAATTTTTCTTTTTCAAAGAAATTTTTTATGATTTCTGAATCAAATGAAAAAAGCGGATTTTCTTTGCTGCCAAAAAAATCGTTTTCAAGTTCGAGAAGTTTTTTGCAGATTTCAGTTAGACTTTCGTCTTGAATTTTCTGTTCATCAAGAATCTGCTCTTTTATAAGAAGGGCAATTTTCTGTCCATTTTTGGGAATTCGCTGCGAAAAAATTATCTTTGCGTTGTTTTCTAAAATTCCGCTGGTATAAAAAAGCAAAATTTCCTGAATGCAATTTTCTATGTCATTTGAATTTGCAAAAATGTCCCTGAAAAAAACTCTGTCAAAAATTACATTTGAAAAAAGTTTTGCGCTGCTTAAAAGCGAATTGTTTTCAAAAATATTTCCTTCAGGTAAAAGTGCAAGGTGCGGTTTATCTAAATCATTAAGACTTGAAGCGTACTGACTTAATATGCTTATTGAATTTTGATTTCTGCAAAGAGCGCAGGTTATTCCTTCTGGAGATTTTCGCATTAAATCGTAAAGTAAAAGACCATCGTCTGCACCAATAATCAAATTTCTGTGGTGGCGAAGAGTTTTTGCACTTGAAATCATTTCGTTGCGGATTTGCAAAAGAATTTCTGCCTTGTTTGAGTCAAGTCTTGCCCTCCACAATTTGTCGGCACTTTCCAGAAGATTTTCTTTTGTTTTGTCGGAAGGCGACCAGCTTAAATTTTCTTCAGTTTTTTCAAATCCGTTAAAGTGAGGATTTGTGTTCCACCAGTCGCTGAGAGCATTTTTTCCGTTTTCATAAGATTCATTTTCGAGAATTGCTGAAATTTGAACTTCGCGACGACTTAAAACATCTTCTCTGATTTTTGCTTCGTAGCCTTGATCTGACGGAGAATAAAAAACTTTGCCTACAAGATTGTCCGGCAGATACTGCTGTGCTACCCAGTGATCCTTGTATGCGTGTGGATAAAGATATCCTTTTCCGTGTCCAAATTCTTTTGCGTCACGGCTTGCATCTTTTAGATGATTCGGGACTTTTGCATCTTCTTTTTCTACACAGGAAAGAGCGTCAAAAAATGCCATTGATGAATTTGATTTTGGTGCTGTTGAAAGATAAAGTGCTGCGTGCGTTAAAAAATATCTTCCCTCTGGCATTCCAACTCTGTCAAAGGCATTCGCACAACTTTCTACAACAGAAATTGCATAAGGATCTGCAAGTCCTGTGTCTTCGCATGCACTGATTAGCATTCTTCTAAAAATAAAGTGCGGATCTTCTCCTGCGCGAACCATTCTTGCAAGCCAGTAACATGCAGCGTCTGGATCTCGTCCTCTGAGACTTTTTATGAATGCACTTATGATGTCGTAATGATAGTCGCCATCTTTGTCGTAAAG
>CAVCIJ010000314.1:0-2134 GCA_963601995.1 bacterium
ACCCAATGAAAGTCCATTAACTAACTGCGTCAAAAAGGTACTCAATTTAACCTCCAGCATTTTTAGCTCAGTAGAAAATTTTATACATTCTACAAAAAAAAAATTAAAAAAAAAAGGTGCACACTCCTAAAAGTATGCACCCCTTTGCGCTTACGGATTAAGGTAAAACTTTTTGACTACTTAGTCAATATTTACAGTAGCAGCGTAAGCCTGTGAAAGCTTGCCGTTTTCTTTTGTCATCTTAATCATAACAGCTGATTTGACTGGGTTACGTTTAGAGTCAAATTTGATATGACCTGTAACATAATCACCATCAGTTTTTTCAAGAGCATCGCGAACCTTTGCAGCATCTGTTGTTCCAGCCTTTACGATAGCATCTTTCAACATATACATAGAATCATATCCAAGAGTTGCAAATGAATTTGGTTTTGCACCATATTTCTTTTCAAAAGCAGAAACAAATTTCTGAACTACAGGAGAATCCGAATCTGCAGCATAGTGATTTGAATAATATCCATTAAGAACTTCATCTCCAGCAACTTCAGTAAGTCCGTCCCAGCCATCAGGACCAACAAACGGAACATCTACACCCTGAGCACGAAGCTGTTTAGCAATAAGGGCAACTGTAGAATAGTAATCCGGGAGGTAAATTACATCTGGTTTACTAGCCTTAACTTTTGTAATAATTGCATTAAAATCTTTTTCGCCAGTTGCATAAGATTCTTTTGCAACCACTGTACCACCCTGCTTTGTAAATTCAGTTTCAAAATTTTCTGTCAAGCCTACAGAATAATCATTTCCAATATCATAAAGAATGGCAGCCTTTTTAGCCTTAAGATTATCAGCAGCAAATTTACCGCCAACACGACCCTGAAATGGATCTGTAAAGCAGGTGCGGAAAACATAATTTCCAGCATCTGTAACAGCAACCGCAGTAGCAGCCGGAGCAATCTGAACAACCTTGTTAGCCTGAGCCTGAGCTGTGATTGCTATTGTGCAACCAGAAGTCAAAGAACCAATAATAAGCTTTGTTCTATCTCTTGTAACAAGTTTTTTATACGCACTTACAGATTTAGCAGCATCGCCTTCATCATCTTCACAAATGAATTCAACTTTCTGACCATTAATTCCGCCTGCAGCATTAATTTCTTCTACGGCAAGGTCAATTCCCTTTTTACATTCAACTCCGTAAACTGCAACAGCCCCGGAAAGAGGTGCAACACCACCAATTTTAATGGTAGAAGCCTTCTTAGCAGCAAAAACAGAAGTACCAGCTGCTAAAACTAAAGTACCAGCAATAAGTGATTTAATCTTATTCATACATTTCTCCTTTTTAGAATATGTTCTTAAAAGATACTAATAAATTCATATTTTTTGGTAAACAAATATAAATGAATTTTCTTTATTTTTTTTACTATTAGGGGGAAAGTCTTCCCCTCGCTCCAACCACGAGCCGTTACACAAATGTCAAAGAAAACTTTGCCATTTGCTTCACTTTGTCGTGTTTTCCGCTACCCCTTCCAGCGGGGGATTTCCCCCGCAACGCCCCCCCTTCATTTCCAGATTACCACTTGTAATTCAGCATCAAAAAGGCAAATCACTGCAAAATCAAACTTCATTTTCATGAATTTTAGAAAGTGAACTATTATATTTTTTAACAAATTTTTCCCGGTATGAATTGTAAATTTCAGAAACTTTTTAACTCATCAGACGCTCCTAATTATGCTTTTAGAACTGATTGCGTTTTCAGGACGACCAGAACTTTATCCTTATGCACGCAGTAAGCGCAAACGTTTCAGGTCAAATCGGCTCACTTGTTATCGGCGGAATTATACTGGGCGTTTCAGGCGGAATGCAGGAAGAAACGCTGGTTCTGAAGTTTTATTTTTCATCACGTTATAGCAAAAATCTGATTTTAAGAATATGCTAAAAATATGAAAACGGCAAAAATGACTGAAAAAGAAACATTGAAATATAGAAAACTCGAACCGACGGACGATAAAAAGATTGCACAAATTATCCGAACAAATTTAAAAAAATTCCATCTTGATATTCCCGGAACAGTTTATTTTGACCCAGAATTGGAACATTTAAGCACTTATTATAATTCCAATCCGTCAAAACGAAGTTATTT
>CAVCIJ010000315.1:0-4579 GCA_963601995.1 bacterium
AAAGAATATATTGAACATCTTGAGCGGGCTGGACTTCCTAGTGGAGAAGAAAAATCTGAATATTACAAGAAATTTTCGTTTCCTTTTATTGTTTTTCTTGTTGTATTTCTTGCAGTAGGACTCAGCGGAAAAACCAGAAAAAATGTTCTTTTGGTAAGCCTTGCACTGAGCGTAATTGCGGTTGTGCTTTTTTATGTTACGCAGATGATTACAATGCTTATGGCAAAATTTGGTGCGATTCCCCCGCTTTTAGGCGCATGGTTTCCAGTCTTTTTGTTTACAATAATCAGTGCTGTTCTATTAAAATATGCAAAGACTTAAAAGTCAAAAAGTCCTGGAAAATCACTAAACATAATTTTTTTTAAATAAATTTACTGTTAATTTTTGATTTTAATTTTTGAGGAATATATGAGCGAATTAGAAGAAAAATTTTTTGAAGTTCATCACGAAGATAAAAAATCTCTTGCAAGAATTGGTGTTATTCATCTTGCACATGGCGATGTTCAGACTCCGGTATTTATGCCTGTTGGAACAAAGGGAACTGTAAAAGCTGTAGATAAGGATTCGCTTGAAGAAATCGGATTTGAAATCATTCTTGCAAACACTTACCATTTGTACCTGCGGCCCGGGGAAGATATTGTTGCAGAAAACGGCGGACTTCACGGCTTTACAAAATGGAACAGGAATTTTTTAACTGATTCTGGCGGATTTCAGGTTTGGTCGCTTTCAAAACTCAGAAAAATAAAGTCTGAAGGAATTGAATTTCGCAGCGATATTGACGGAAGCAAACATTTTTTTACTCCAGAAAGTGTTGTTCAAACTCAGGTAAAACTTAACAGCGACATTCAAATGCAACTCGATGTCTGTTCCGGCTATGGAGTTTCGCGTCAGGAGGCTGAGAGAGCATTGCGCCTTTCTACTGATTGGGCAAATCGTGCAGTTCAGGAATGGAAAAAGGCAAAAAATTCAGGTTACAAGGGAGTTTTGTTTCCGATCGTTCAGGGGAATTTTTTTGATGACCTTAGAAAAGAAAGTGCTGAGTTTGTTAGTTCCCTTGACACTCCGGGACTTGCGATTGGCGGACTTAGCGTTGGTGAGCCTCCTGAAATTTATGCAGAAAAACTTCGGTACACAGTTCAGTTTTTATCACGCAAAAAACCGCGCTATGTTATGGGAATTGGAACTCCGGAATATATTCTCGAAGCTGTGGCAGACGGAATTGATATGTTTGACTGCGTTCAGCCTACAAGAATTGCCCGGCATGGACTTTATTTTTCTCACAAAGGAATGATTTCCATAAAACAGAAGCGTTTCGAACACGACACAAATCCTCTTGATTCAAAATGCGGCTGCAAGGTTTGTAAAACTTATTCAAGAGCATATTTGCGACATCTTTTTAGGGAACAGGAAATTCTTTCTTCAATGCTTGCAAGTTATCATAATCTTTATTTCTTAAACAATATGATTTTAGAAATTCGAGCTGCAATAAATGAAGACCGTTTTAATGAATATCGTGAAAATTTCCTGAAGGAATTTCATTCAAATGAAATTTAAAGACTTTCTTTGAAATTCAGAAGATTTTTTTATAAGTCTGAATGAGGTTTATATGATTTTACTGAAAAACAAAAATAAATTTCTTATCTCAGCCTTTGTTTTTATACTAGGTTTTATTTCTGCGGACATTTATGCCCAAAGTAATGATTTGAATAAAACGTCTTCTGAAAAAATTCAAAACACTCTTCTTTCTGCTGAACAGAATCAAATAGAAGATGAACAAAATCAGCCGGACGAAGCAAAAAAAGATGAAGATGAAATTGTTGCGGCATTTAAAAAGTCTGAGTCTGAAAAAAAACTGACGGAGCAAAAAGAAACTTTTTCCTACACAAAGCAAAAAACTGTTCCTGAAGTAATGCGCCCAAAAAAGCCTTCCGCTAGTGAAATTGAAACTTCACTTGAAAAAAATGAAAAAAATCTGGCGGACGAATATGAAAATCAGTGCAGCGATACTTTTAAATATGGACTCGAAGATGAAATTTCAAGTCTTCTTGAGGAATTTACAAAAAATGATGATTTGCGTTTTGTAGATGAAATTTACGATTTGTTTTTTAAAACAAAAAGTCCAGGCGTGCGAAATAAAATTCTTGCATATTTTACAAAGTTAAAAGATCCATGTCTTGGAAATTACGCCTGCGAAATTATAAACGATCCTTACGATGAAAAAAAAGATACAGTTCTTGCTTGTTTTAAATATGTTTCGGAAGCAAAAATTTCTGAAGCTCTTCCTGGTCTTGTGGAACTTGTTGACAAAGAAGACGAAAATTATTTTGACAGTGCTCTTTTAGCTTTAGGTGAACTTGGAAATTCTGACGAAGCTATGTTTCTTACGGATTTTCTTGATCGTGATGATTTGAGCGTTTCTCAGCGCCAGTCGCTTATGAAAGTTTTGGGAAAAATTAAGGCAGAAGAAACATGGGAAAAACTTGCAGAAATTGTGCAGGACGAAGACGAAAATTCTTTTGTAAGAATGTATGCAGCCGAAGCAATCGGCGAAATGCAAAAGCCCGAATCTGAAGAAATTTTAATAAGACTTTTTGAAAGTGATGATGCAAATTTTCGTGTTTATGTTATAAAAGGACTAAAATATTTTAATGATGAAAAATCTGATGAAATTATAATTCAAGCTTTGCGCGACAGTCAGTATAAGGTGAGGCTTGAAGCAGTAAACTGTGTAAAAGAAAAGAAATTACAGACTGCAACACCTTATTTAATTTACAGATGCCGCGACAAGAACGAACAGAAATCTGTAAAAGAAAAAGCTTATGATGCGCTCGCATCTTTAAATGATGAAAAGGCTAATGAATATCTTATAAGTGTTTTAAAAGACAATAAGGCCGCCGATACTACAAAGTCAAAAATTGCCCAGTTTCTTTTGGAATATAATTATTGTGGAACGCCAGAAATAATTGAACTTGCAAAAGAAAGTTTAAAAACTGACTTAAAAAAGAATCTTCGTTATTCACTTGGAAAAGAATTTGCAAAATACGGACGCCCTGAATTTGAAGAAATTTGCTCTCTTTATCTTGATTCAAAGGACGTTTCGACTCAGGGAACTGGACTTGATATTTGGGCAAAGGGAAAATATCAGTCATTGAGGCCTCGTCTGGAAAAACTTGCTGCAGAACTTGACGAAGAAGAAAAATCAAGGACTCAAATAGAAGAAGATCTGAAAAAAGCAAAGACTGAAGATGAGCGAAAAAAAATAAGGCTTAAGTCTGTAAAAAAAGCTAATGCAAACGCTGCAAAGGCAAAACGAATTCTTCTTCAAACAGATTCAATTTCTGGCAAAAATAAAACTTCAGAGCAAACGCCTGACGCTGTTTCTTCGGCACAAAGTTCATCTGAGCCTAAAGTTAAACAGAGTGAAGAAAAAATTTTGGAGCAGGGAAAATAAATTTTTTTTGAAAACAAAATATCTTGTGCAAAAAAAGTTGCAGAGCGTTTAAAACGTGATTTGTTGATTTTTGTAAAAAGATTTTCAATCTGATTTTTTTTATAAAGGGAACATCTAAAAATTACGATTTTTACCAGATGCCGTAAAATCTTATGGACTAAGACTTAAAGAATAAATTTCTTAATCCATAAGATTTTAAAGTTCGATTTTTATTCATACAGAGAATTTAAATGTCTGTAAATTATGTTTATTTTTTCTTTTTGTGCTGAACTTAAAGAAAGACTTTCTGCGTCATCAATAAGTTTTTCAAGGGAATTTAAACTGCTGCTGAGCGCTGTTGGAAATCCGCGTGAAACTTTGTACCAATAAGTTCCCTTGCCATCCGTGTAAAGACAGATAAAGCCAAATTCCCTGCTTGCAGTTTTTGCTTCAGTAACGCGCAGAATTGTTTCAAGATTGTTTACAAGTTTTTCCAGGTTTCCTTTTTCAAAAACATTTATGTTCATATTGCGCTGCCACTTGTTTTCGGAAATTGGATCGAGACGAAGATTTTTTGCAAGTTTTATCATTAACTCAAGTTTTTCGCCTTCCATAAGTTTCCAGCCACCGTTCATCAGAATTACGCCTTTTAAATGACTTATTTGTGCAAGATGATTTTCATTTTTTTCAGAAACTGCTGCCGAAGTAAATTCTTTCCATGGAAGACGAACTAATTTTTTGCCCTTTGTCTTCGTGATTTCAAATTCCTGTCCGCCAAAACTTACGATATTTTCTGATTTTTTTTCTTTGAGGCGTTCAGAAAATTTCTTCTTAGACTTTTCAGCCTTTATTTCATCTCTAAAAGTAGTGCCTGAATATTCATAGTTGCCAGTAAGACTTTTGCCTTTTTTTCCGCGTACTTCAAGAAGTTCCTTTTCAAGATTTGGATCAATTTTGTGCAGAAGATTTTTTGTGAGCGGAGAAACGCTTGATGCAAAGGTTCTGCTTGTGTGCACAATTTCTCCGGCAACAATGTAAAGCGGATTTGTTCTGAACATTGAACTTCCCGGATGAATGGAAATATGATCGGCAGTAAGACTTCTGTAGCTTTCTCTTCCTTCGCGTACACAAACAAATTGAATCATTCCG
>CAVCIJ010000316.1:0-3254 GCA_963601995.1 bacterium
GCTTTCGCCATTTCAATAGGGCGCACTGAGCAAACTCCGAGTCCTAAAGGATAAACTGGTTCAACATTGCGGAATTTATATTCACTTTGCGGAATTCCTAAAAGTGCAGTTGCTCTTTTTATTGCTGCACTGAATCCAATTCCATCAAGAATTTTCAGCGACGGAACGTTCATAGAATGTGCGAGAGCATACCAAAGTTCCACATCGCCTTCCCACTGTCCTTTAAAATCTTGAGGAATGTAAAGACTTCCATCTTCTTTTGTAAACACAATCGGTGTATCGCTGATTATAGTTGTCATTGTGTACTGTTTGCTGTCGATTGCTTCAGAATAATAAAGCGGTTTGAATGTAGAACCTGGCTGCAGATAAGACTGAACTGCACGGATAAGCTGATTTTCCTGGCTGTACTGAGAGCCTCCTACAAGAGCATCTATGTATCCTATGGAATTTTCAAGTGCAATCATTGTGCCTTCAATAGTTGTGCGTTCAGCCTGCTGCTTTATGAGGTTATTTCCTTTTGTAACAATTCCAGTTTTTAAAGTTTCCATTCCGAACATAAGCGACATTACGTCAATAATCGGATTTATTTCTTTTCTGTATTCAGACAATGCAAGAACCTTTGCTCTTTGTTCGCTGACTTTCAGACTCGGTAAGTTAAAAACAAGACTCACCATTTCAGAAAGCGGAATATATGTTTTAAAAGCATCTTTTTCGTGACTGTCCATTGTGCGCTGATAAGTTTTATTTGCAAAGCGCAGATAATTTTTCATTACTTCATCAGCTGCCCTCTGATGTTCAAGATTCAGAGTTGTATTTACTGTAAAACCGCCAGTATAAATATCTTCGGTTCCATAAAGCATATCGCTTAAAGAACGACGCACATACTCGCTGAACCAGGGAGCTTCATCTTTTCGCATTGCATATGCGGAACTTGATGTGCGCGTAAAGTCAAAATTTGTCCAGTAATCGTCAAAACTTTTTTCAGCCTCAGTTTTTGTAAGATAACCTGAACTCACCATTGCGTTAAGAACATCTTTTTGTCTTGCCATCGCTCTGTTTGGATTTTCAAATGGATTGTAGTAAGCCGGATTTGAAAGCTGAATTACAAGAATCGCTGCTTCGGCTGGAGTTATTTCTTCTGCACTGTGACCAAAATAATATTTGCTTGCGGCGCTTACTCCGTAAGTTCCTCCACCGAAATAAATTTTATTTAAGTAGAGCTCAAGAATTTCGTCTTTGGAATAGCGTCTTTCCATCTGAATGGCCCACCAAAGTTCCTTAAGTTTTCTTTTTACGGAATAGTCGCTTCTGTCGCAGTAAATTGAACCTGCAATCTGCTGGGTAAGAGTTGAACCGCCTCCAAGAGACTTGCGCGTTAAAACTCCAACAACAGCGCGCATAAGAGCCTTTGCACTGAATCCGTGATGACTGTAAAAAATTCTATCTTCGCGTGTAATCAAGGCGTCAATCATGTGCTGCGGAAGATGCTTTATTGCAATTATTTCGCGTTTTTCGTCACTTGAAAATTCGGTAATAAGTTCACCGTTTATGTCTAAAAGCCGCGTAGGCAGCGCGGTTTCAAAGTCAGTAAAATTTTCTATATTTTCTGTGTTGCGTGTGGCTGCAAGAGCTGCGCCAAGAAGAGAACCAAAAAGTATTGCATTAAAAAACAAAAGACCAGTTAAAATAAATGGCCAAACCTTCTTTTTTTCCATAGGTTTCTATTTTAGTTGAAATGAAGTTCTGTTTCAAGTTTGATAAGAAATTTAAAAAATAATAGCCGGCTTTTACACCGGCCACGCCATTAAGGCAACCGGACGTCAATGGGTGGGAGGGGATAAAATTGAACGTCCGATAGTATATATATCGGTGTAAATGCTGATTTCTTGAGTAAAAAAATAATTTTTTTATTTAGGGCATTTGATAAAAAAAATTTATTTTCAATAAAAATTGCAATTTTTAGATGTAATCTTTACAAAAATTGCGGTGGATAAAGAAGTCTTCAAAGTCAGATTTATGCTCTTATTCTTCTTCTGTTATAAGTGCGTCAAGATTTATATTTATGTTGTAGTTGCGGCCGTTTATTGCGGTAAGTGCCTTTGTTATTTCGTAGTTTCCGATTACAAATTTAATTATATGATCTCCTGCACTCACAGAAATTAAATCTGTTGTGTTTGGAACTTCCTTATCATCAATAAAAATTTGTGAATTTGAAGGAGCTGCAATTCTAACTGCCGGTGTTATGTCGCGAAGATGAATTTCCAGATTTGCAGTTTTTGCCTGTTCTACTGTTACGTTGCGAAGTTCATTGCGGTAAAAATCGCTTTGTATGCTTACAGTATGACTTCCTGTGTCCAGGAAAAACGGTTCGTTTGAAAAATCAAAATTCTTTCCGTCTATTTGAACTGAAATTTTTTGAAGTTCAGAATTATTTGGAGCAAGTGCCGCAATTTTTAAAAATCCCTTGTCGCGAAGAATTGGTCTTGCACTCACTTCAAATTTTGAATTTATAAGTTCGTCGTCTGTTCCCTTCATCGCAAGCTGCATTCTCAGGAAAAACCAGCCGTTCCCGTTTTCATCAAAGACAATTTTTGGAAGCTCTTCAATTTTTGTTGAATATGCGTCTTTTTTTATGATACTGTCGCTAAAAAGCGGAATTTTCAGATTAAGACTCAAATTTGTTCCAAAAACGCCGAACGCAATTCTTGATGCCGAATAGTCAATTTTATTTTCCTGAGGAAGCGGCGAAACATTGTCAAAAATTCCCCAGACTACTGAATTTGTCCAATAAGTTACAATCTGCGGAACCTTTACTGAAATTTCAACGCCCTGAATAAAAGTCATATCTTTTGGAAGCTTTATTGCAACCGCATCATTTACGCCACATCTTACTGATTTTTTTTCATATTCTGAGGGAAGTTCAAGAATATTTGTTTTGTGAACTCTAAAAGAATCTGCAAAGGAATACCCGGAAAGCATAGCAAGAGAAAGTGCTAAAAATATATTTTTTAAATTTTTTCCAGGATTCACAAAAATCATAGCGCTATTATTATGCAGAATTACTTTTTTTTCTAGGAAAAGTTCGTTTTATTGGAAAAAAATTATTACTTGTGCTGAATTTTTTTTAATTTTTTCGCTAACATAAGTAAATCTCGGCAAAAGTTGCTTTTTTTAGTTTTTACTTTGCTAGAAAAATTTTTCCGGATTTTCGGCAATTCCGTTTTGATGAATTTCAAAATGAAGGTGAGAACCTG
>CAVCIJ010000317.1:0-2926 GCA_963601995.1 bacterium
AGATACATGTAAATGCTTACAAGAATTACAGCACCCTTAGTAAACATAAATTTGTGCGGTGTAAAAACAGCACCGTTACGTAAAATTCCATGATTCCAGAGATTGTAAAAAAATCCGCAGATTTTGTTTAAAATTCCATTGTCGCCTAAAATTGTAATCCATGCAAAAATTCTTATGAGCGAATTTGTAAGGAAAGGAACTACAACAAGAATCAAAAGAAGCGTTTGGTGCTTGCTTCTTGCCATTGCGTATCCGCAGGGAATTGAAAGTAAAATTGTGATTACTGTCGCAAGAACTGAAATCCAAAGCGTCCGCAAGAAAATGATTCCATAAGCTGGCGAAAACATCTGCCTGTATGCCTTAAGCGAAAATTCTGCTACAACTCCACCGTAAACATCACGCTTCATAAATGAATAGCATACAATGATTGCAAGAGGAACAATAAAAAACACAGAAAACCAAATTCCCATTGGCCACGCATAAACAGGACCTGGATTAGCCTTTTTTTTTGCACTGTGTTTTGCGCTGTAAGCCCTTGAAGCAAGTTCAAGCTGGCGGCTTCGTTTAGAATCGCCTTTCTTTTCAGACTTTATATCTTCTTTCATGTATTGATGTCCTCAACAATATATCCGTCTTCTGCAGACCAGGAAACATAAACTGTATCTTTCCACTGAATTTCAGGACCGTCATCAAGATAATTTGTGTGCTGTTTAAAAACCTTTATTATTGTTCCATTTTCGAGCCGGACATAGAATTTTGACTGAAATCCAGTGTAAACAGGTTCTTCAACAATTCCTTTAAAAACATTTATGTCTTTGCGTCCGTTAATATTAGGCTCTTCCAAAGTGATTTTTATTTTTTCAGGACGAATTGTAAATGCAACTTTCTGACCGGCATCAGTATGTTCATAATCAGTTACAAGAATATTTTTGTCTTCTTCGCGGGTAGCGGCAGTTTCTCCAGTAAGCTGAGCCTGCATTCCCAAACAAGGAACATTCAGTGTAACCATAAAGTCGTTTTCCTTTCCCGGAACCTGATGTTCAAGGCATTCAACTACAGTTGATTCAAAAATATTTGTTTCACCAATAAACTGTGCCACAAACTGAGTAGCCGGACTTTCGTAAATTTCAAAAGGTGTTCCTACCTGCAAAACCTTTCCCTTGTTGATTACGGCAATTCTGTCGCTTACGGCAAGTGCTTCGCTCTGGTCGTGTGTAACGTAAATGAAAGTGATTCCGATTTTGTCGTGCAAGGCATCGAGATCAACTAAAAGATTTGCGCGGAGTTTTGCATCAAGAGCCGAAAGCGGTTCATCAAGAAGAAGAACCTTTGGCTCATTAATGAGCGCTCTGGCAATGGCAACTCTTTGTCTTTGTCCACCGGAAAGCTGATTCGGTTTTTTGAAAATATGTTCATCAAGCTGAACAAGGTGCAGATATTCGCGTACTTTGCTGTCTATTGTTTTTTTATCAAATTTCTTGAGTTTAAGAGGAAACGCTACATTTTCATAAACTGAAAGATGAGGAAACAAGGCATAACTCTGGAAAACTGTGTTGCAAGGTCTCTTATTTGGCGGCAGAGGAACAATGTCTTTGTCGTCAAGAAGAACGGTACCTTCATCAGGAAATTCAAAGCCTGCAATAATTCTTAGCAATGTGGTTTTTCCGCATCCAGATGGTCCCAAAAGAGAAAAGAATTCTCCCTGATTGATGGTAAAATTAACGTTGTCAAGCGCATGAAAATCGCCAAAATGCTTGGAAACGTGATTGATAGAAACTGTACTTCCGTTCAAATCTCGTACAACCCCTTTAAAAAAAATGTAAAACAAATATCACGCCTAAAATCGTTATTGTCAATAGAAAATTATATATAAATTTTAAAAATATTACGCAGAATTTTTTATGTTCTGAATCAGGAAATATTTTGTTTTAGTGCCTGTGCTGTATTTTGCAAAATTTTATCAAAAAAGTCTTGAAAGAATCATAAAAATTACAGTTCCACCTAAAATGCTTAGCATCGAATTTTTTGCACTTAAATGAAGAATTATTACGGCTGCACACGAAATCAAAAAGGGCAGTCCATAAGGTTTTTCGCAAAACTGAACGTCCTTAAAGCAGTACACAACCAGAACTGCAATAATCATCTGCGGAATGTATTTTTCAATAAATTTTATAATTGACGGAGGATTCTTTCTGCTGAACAAAATAAAGGGTAAAAGTCTTGTAAGTAAAATCACAACTGCTGAAATGAAAACTGCAGTTAAAACCTGTTTGTTACTAAGTGCCATTTTGTTTCTCCTGTAGCGGATTTTTATCTTAATTTCCTGAAAAATCTGATTTTGAAAAGTGCAAGTTTTGGAGGCAGTTTATTCTTTTTCTGTACTTTTGCTTTTTTTTGTTTTGCCTGTTTTTTCTGAAGGAATTCTGTCAGTTTCGAATGGAAGTTTTTTTACCATTGCAGATTTTTCTTCCCTGCAGAAAGACGGACCTTTTAGTAAAAGAAGTGCTGCAAGTCCTGCAAGAATTGCAATCCACAGAATATTTGATGAAGAAATAAAATCTGCCTTGTAAAGTGCCACAACTGCTGCTCCGCACAAAATACCTGTCAGTGGCGAAAGTAAGTCTTTTGAAGCTTTAATCTGTTCAATTAAAATTACAATAAAAAGTGCAGTAAGGGCAAAATCAACTCCATCAAGATACTGCGATAAATTGTACTTTTCTAGAATTTTACATGCCAGCGCGCCAATTACACTTCCTGAAATCCAGTAAATCTGGTCAAAAAGAGAGATAAAAAAGTAAAGAAGAGATTTGTTTATTCCCTGCGGAATTTTTATGTTTGAAATAAGGGCGAAAGTTTCGTCAGTAATAGAAAAAATCAAGTAAGGCTTGTAAAAACCAGTTCCTTTGTATTTTTCAATAAGTACAAG
>CAVCIJ010000318.1:0-9939 GCA_963601995.1 bacterium
TATAGTAACAGGCTGATTCGTTATGATGTGCTTGCTGTTGATGTGCCGGTTCTGGATCCGGTTTATCATATTCAAAATGCTTTTTCGGAGTAATAGATGCAATTTGTTGCTGAAAAAAAAACAAAAGAAGAACTTTCGCCACGATTAAAGGAAATTCAAAAAAAAATCCAGGATGAAAATTATATTTCTTATGCAGTTGATAGAATTGCAATTGTAATGAGTAAAAGAATTGTTGAAGAAGAGACTTCTTTGCGAAGTTCCTTGCACTGAGTTTTTGTTTTTTGAATAAAATTCGCTGATTTGCCTAATCTGAGTTTTTGATTTATACTTAAAAATATGAGTAGAGACAGACATTCAAGGCGCAACTACAACAGGCGCGAAAATTATAGACGCGATTCTTATGAAAGTGAAAATTTGCAGGATTCTTACGCGGATTTTTCTTATCAGGGAAGTTTTGAAAATCAGACGAGAAGGGAAAATTCTTTTTTGAAAAAAAGTCATTCTTTTGATTCAAGAAGGGATTTTAAGAAGGAAGGCAGGAGAGAAAAGTCTGGTGGAAATTTTTATGATGAAAAGAAAAGTCAAAAAACAGAATTTCGCCCGACTGCTGGAATTGTGAGTGCAAAGCAGCTTGCTGAAGAAAATAAGGCAATCGAAGATTTTAAGCATTCAAAAAAAGTTTTATGCTCAAAGTGTGGAATTGAAATAAATGATATGGCTAGCGCAATTGATGGAAGAAACGGCGAAGGACCGATGCATTTTGATTGCGCAATCGAAGAAATTTCTAAATCAGAAAAACTTGGCTTTGGTGACAAAATAACTTACATTGGACAAGGGCGTTTTGGAATTGTAAATCATCAGAATCCGCATGATATGAAGCATTTTACAATCAAAAAAATCATTGAATGGGAAAACAAAGAATCTAAGCCAGACTGGAGAAATGAAATGGCTGAACTTTACAGTCACGTACGTTAACAGAGAGATTTTTTTTTATAAAAAGTTTTGTGAGTAAACTTCGGGTACTTGTAAACAGAAAATTTTATTTGTAATTGATTGGCACGTGATGCTGCAGATGTTTTGTTAAAAATCAAAATTTTTGTACTATAGAAAATTTTGCTGGTAATTGGGCTTACAAGGATAACAGAAAGTTTATTTTATAACGTGTGGCGTCGTGTGATGTCGAGAACGTTTTGTTAACAGGAAGTTTTCTTATTAACAAACGGCAGTACGTTAGTTTTTAGATAAGTTTTAGCGACTTCCTTTGCTGCATTGCATACAGCCGGTTATAATCAGATTTTTTTTGCCACTGGTTTTGTTAAAAAGACGTGCGATTAAATATCCGTTTTCCAGCGGAACTTCTTTATGGCAAACAGGACATTCCCGTTTGATCCCTTGCTCTGGATGCGGATAGCAGTGCGGACAGCCGTTTATTGTACAAAGTTGATCGTGTACTGTCATGGGACGGTAAACTTTTGTAAGTAAATCTTCGCCAGGCAATAGCGGACTTTTACAAATTGGACAGTTTACTAAAATTCCTTTTTTTTGTGCGGATTCAAGTCTTTTTGAAATTTCTGTTTTTTTGTTTTCGTTTTGATTTGTTTTTCGATATTTAAAAAATAAATTCAGCAGTAAAATTAAAATTACTGCGGCTATTCCCATAAGAATATAAGCTTCAACGTCATTCACAGTTTTTATTATAGCATGTAAGGGCAGCTTTTTTTAAAGCATTTTTATTTTTTTTAGAGGCTTCTTAAATTAAATTTTTTGATTTTCTTGAATTTTAAGTATTTTTCGCTTAAGATTTAAATGTATTTTGAAATTATCTTAAAACATAGGGGGACAATTTTTTATGAAAAAAATTCTTGCTTTTGCTGTAGTTGCAGTTGCAGCACTTTCTTTGGCAGGTGCAAAAGGAATTACTTTGGGTGCTCATGGTTATCTTGGTGAAGGCTGGGGGGCAAGTTATTATGAAAATGATTCAAATTATACAAAACCCTTTGGTGAAAATCTTTATTTTGGTGGCGGGGCTTTTGTAAATGTTGGCTTAAAAGGTGCTTTGTTTGTTCAGCCGGAACTTAATTATTATGTTAACAACATTGGTAGAAAATCTTCAGTAACATTTTTGGGTACAACAACTACAACTGTAACAAAGTATACTTATAATTCTATTGACGTTCCTGTTCTTTTTGGCTACAAATACAAGAATTTCAGCCTTGTTGCCGGACCTTATATTTCTTTCCCGGTTTCTTCTCTTAATTATCAAAGCGTAATAAGTTCTGGTTCCAGCTCTTCAACAACAAGTGGCGAAGTTTCAAAAATTACTGGAGTAACTTTTGGATTTACTGGCGGACTTGAATATGAAACAAGACTTGGTCCTGGAAAGATGATTTTAGGTGCACGTTATTTGCACGATTTTAATCCTATAAAGAACGTTACAACTGACGATTCTGGAAATTCAACTACTACAAATTATTTTTACCGTGGAGCTGCTGAACTTGATTTAGGCTACAAAATTTCTTTGTAATTTTTGATTTTCTGACTAAAGAACTGCGTTTTCAAAATTTTGAAGATGCAGTTTTTTTTTGCTCTGCACCGTTGAGTAGTAGAGCCTAGCCCGCTATGTAGGCCCGAAGTTCCGGTGCGAAGCATCGGAATGAGCGAATAGCGAAGGCCGGAACAGCGGATTCCTAAAAAAAATTCGCTAAGCAGGCGAAGCCCGGTGGTTGAGTCTGTTACTGATAGAATTTTTGCTTAAGAAAAAAATTTATTGCTTAATAAAATAGAAGCCTGCGACGCGTGCTTGATGCAAGAAAAATTTGCTCCAAATCAAAAAAATCACTTCCATTGAAAAATACTTTCTTTTAATTTATTATTTTTTTTATGAAAATTATTGTAATCGGATCGGGCGGCCGAGAACACGCCATTGCATGGAAACTCGCTCAGAGTTCGGAAGTTGAAAAAGTTGTATGCGTTCCTGGAAACGGCGGAACTGCTTTTGAAAACAAATGCGTTAATATAAATCCTTCGGACTGCGCTTACTTGAGCGGCGAAAGGGGAAATTTGGCTTACGTAAAAATTGCTAAGCATGAAGGCTGCCAGTTTTGCGTTGTGGGACCTGAAGATCCTCTTGCACAGGGCGTTGCTGATGCTTTTTGGAATGAAGGAATTCCTGTTGTGGGACCAAGACAGAATGCGGCTCAACTTGAGGCAAGCAAAGATCTTGCAAAAAAATTTATGAAAAAATATGGAGTTGCCTGTGCGGAAAGCGAAACTTTTTCTGATAAAAATGCGGCTCTTGAATATATTGAAAAAAAAGGCGCACCAATTGTTATAAAGGCTGACGGTCTTGCTGCCGGAAAAGGCGTTGTTGTTGCAAAAACTCTTGATGAGGCAAAGGAAGCGGTTGAAGATTTGATGAGCGGAAACGCGGTTGGTAGCGCGGGCAAAACGCTTGTAATTGAAGAATATTTGCGTGGAGACGAAATTTCTATTCTTGCGGCTGTGAGTGTTACTGAAGGAAATACAAAAAATAAAAAGTCAGCGATTGTTCCGTTTCTTGCTGCCCGTGACCACAAAAGACTTCTTGACGGAGCAAAGGGGCCAAATACTGGCGGAATGGGAGCAATTTCTCCGGTAAGCGATGTTACTCCGCTGATTGAAGCACAGTTTGAAAAAAATATTCTTGAGCCTACATTAAAAGGTCTTGAGGCAGAAAATTTTGATTACCGCGGATTTATCTTTTTTGGAATTATGCTGACTAAAGAAGGTCCTAAATGCCTTGAATACAATGTACGTTTGGGCGATCCAGAAACTCAGGCTGTGCTTCCGCTGATGAATTTTGATTTTTACAAATTGTGTCAGAGCATTGTTGACGGTTCTTTAAAAGATTTTAATCTTGAATGGAAAAGAGGCTTTTGCGTTGCTCCTGTTGCTGTTTCCGGCGGATATCCAAAATCTTATAAAAAAGGATTTGAAATCAAATTTGATTTAGAAAAGATTGATGAAATTGGTGCTAAAATTTTTATTGCTGGTGCTGTTGAAAACAAAAGAAAGGCAATTAAGGGAAGCGAACCTAAAATCATTACTTCCGGTGGAAGAGTTCTTGCATGTTCTGCCTGGGGAAATACTTTTGATGAGGCGTGGAAAAAGGCTTATGATGCAATGACCTGCGTTGAATTTCAGAATATGTTCTACAGAAAAGACATTGGTTTGCCGGGTGCGGCAGAATCTGATTAATTTTTGTTGCAAGTACCTTTGCAATTTTGTAAGGGAAAAAGTCTTTCTTAACAAAAAAAATTACGGTGTTTTAAATTTAAAATGCGAAAATCCGACTTGTCTTTTTGATAAGCCGGATTTTTTTATGCTGTTTTAGGCAGACTTATGTCTACTGAAGCAAAGAAAGAACATTCTGTGAACTCTGGTTTGCCTGAGCAAGCATTGCTGTTCCTGCCTGGTTGAGAACCTGATTCTTTGTAAGTTCAACAACTTCTTTAGCCATGTCAGTGTCGCGGATGCGGCTTTCTGAAGCCTGAAGATTTTCTGCTCCAACATCAAGTCCTTTTACAGTCATTTCGAGACGGTTCTGGTAAGCACCGAGATCGGCTCTCTGTTTGTTAATCTTTTTAAGAGCTTCGTCCAAAGTTCCAATTGCACGGTTTGCACTGTCTGGATCTTCGAGGCTCATAATTTCTTCATTTCCAACGTTGCGTAGTCCAAGAGCAGAAGCACTCATTGTACCAATGTAAACCTGAGTTCTCTGATCCATATTTGCACCAATGTGAAGCCACATAGAAGCAGTTACATTGTTTTCTCCAGTTGGGCGAGCAAAACGACCTGTAAGCATATTCATTCCGTTGAACTGAGCTGTAGAAGCAATGCGGTCAACTTCTGCAATCAAAGAAGAAACTTCAACCTGAATCTGCATTCTGTCTTCGTCTGTGTAGATTCCGTTTGATGACTGAACTGCAAGTTCGCGGATTCTCTGAACAATGTCAGTTGTTTCCTGCAGGTAACCTTCTGTTGTCTGAATAAAAGAAATGCCGTTTTTAGCATTTGTCGAAGCCTGATTCAAGCCACGAATCTGCGAACGCATCTTTTCTGAAACCGCAAGTCCAGAAGCATCATCGCCAGCGCGGTTAATTTTCATACCAGAAGAAAGTTTTTCCATATTCTTCTGTGTTCCTAATTCTGTAACTCCACCAGAACGCTGTGCAAACATTGCACTCATGTTGTGATTGATAACCATAGTGTATCTCCTTATCGTAAATTTAGAGCTCAAACAAACCGCTTTTGCAGATTGTTATCCCCTGGGCTTGATAACTGCCACCCTATACTTTATTTCTCGGAAAATAGATTTTTGACTTTAGCGAATTTTTATTTTTTTTGTGATTTTGGAGCGTACTTTTTTATGTGCAAAAATATTTTCCTAGATAAGAAAAAATTTTATCAGGAATCCGGGTTTTCGCGGTTTCGTAAGCACTTCGTGCTATCTCCATTCTTCCGCTGCACTCCAGAACGCGCTATTGTGTTTTCTTAGTTACATATTAGGTATAAAAAAAGTAAATGCTTATCGAAAAGAACTGCGAGTTTGCGGTGCAAACTCGACGAGTAAAATGCTAAAAGCATTTTACTCCACTGTCCGGGCTAGGTTTTCAGGTACAAGAAAAATAAATTTTAGCAAAAGAACCGTGAGTTTGTCGTCAGTTACTGACAAAATTCCCTGTTTACAAAAAATTCTCTTCTTAACAAAAAATCTTATGAGTAAAATACGAAAAGCATTTTACTTCAGTATTCGGGATAGCTTGGAAAAGAAATTTTATTGCTAAAAAAGCTTTTTTGTTAACGTGTGGAGAATTTCTAAAATTCAGCAATTTTCTTTTTTAATCACCTTTAATATTTTTTTTAAGATCTTCTTAATGACAAAAACATCTATAATTTATAAAATCACTAAGATAAAAAGTCTGGAGGAAAAATTATGTGTGGAATTGTAGGCTATGTTGGAAGCAAAAATGCAACTCCAGTTTTAATAAAGGCTTTAAAAAAACTTGAGTATCGCGGATATGACAGCGCAGGAATTGCAGTTTACGACGGTGAAGATATTGTTGTAAAAAAAGTTAAAGGCGCACTCAAAAATCTTTCAGAAAATATAACTGGTGAGTTCATAAAAGCTTCCCGTACAGATCCTGAATTTGATGTTGAGGAAATGGTGCTCATTGAAAAAACCGGAAATTTTGTAAAAGGCAATATTGGAATTGGGCACACGCGTTGGGCAACTCATGGTGAACCAAGTGATTTAAATGCTCATCCACATTTAAATGATGACGGAACAATTGCGGTTGTTCACAATGGAATTATTGAAAATTATGCAAAACTAAAGTCCTGGCTTCAAAGTGAAGGAATTGTTTTTAAAAGTCAGACTGATACTGAAGTTATTGCACACACAATCAGTTATTATTACAGGCAGTTTGGCGATATTTTTCAAGCAGTTTTGAGTTCTCTAAAAAAATTTGAAGGCAGCTACGCAATTGGAGTTTTGTGTAAGGATTATCCAGACAGAATTATTGCCGCAAGAAAAGAGTGTCCTTTAGTTGTTGGATTGGGAAAAAATGAAAATTTTATTGCAAGCGACATTCCGGCTGTTCTTGAATATACTCGGGAAGTTTGTTTTGTAGATCAAAAGGAAGTTGTTGTTCTTTATGATGATCACGCAGATTTTTTTGACGAAGACGGAAATCGTGTTATAAAAAGTCCCACTCATATTGACTGGGATGCTTCCAGTGCACAAAAATCAGGCTATGCTCATTTTATGCTTAAAGAAATTCACGAGCAGCCAAAAGCTCTTACCGACACTTTGCGTCCGCGCCTTGTAAAAAATTCAAGTGGAAAGACTCAAATCAAATTTGATGAAATAAATTTTGAAGAATGGAATGCTGCTGAGCGGATTGTAATTGTTGCCTGCGGAACCGCCTATCATGCTGGCGTTGTGGGAAAATATGTTTTTGAAAAATACGCACGAATTCCTGTTGCAGTTGATGTTGCTTCTGAATTCCGTTACAGAGATCCAATCTTAAAAAAGACTGATATTTTTATTGTAATCAGTCAGTCTGGCGAAACTGCCGATACACTTGCGGCTCTTCGTCTTGCAAAAAGTGCCGGAGCAAAAGTTGTTGCAATTACAAACTGCGTAGGTTCAACAATAAGCCGCGAGGCAGATTATGTTATCTATACTTGGGCCGGTCCTGAAATCGCAGTTGCTTCTACAAAAGCATATACAACTCAGCTTATGTGCCTTTATATGCTTGCATTGAATTTAGGTAAAAATAAGGGAATTTTAAGCGAAGATGAATTTTTCAGCCTTGTAAATGAACTTGAACTTATTCCTGAAAAAGCAGAAGAGATTATTAGAAATCAAAGTGAAATTCAGAAATTTGCTTCACTACAGTTCAATAAGGAAAAAATTTTTTATATTGGACGTCTTTTTGACAGTGCAAGTTCACTTGAAAGTGCTTTAAAACTTAAGGAAGTGAGTTATATGCACTGCGAAGCATTTGCTGCCGGAGAACTTAAGCACGGACCAATTGCTCTTGTTGATAAAAATACTCTTGTTGTGGCAATTGCAAGTCAGCCGAATCTTTATGAAAAACTGATTTCTAATATTGTGGAAGTAAAGAGTCGTGGTGCTGCAACAATGGTAATTACTCAGGATGACAGTGGTGCTTTTAACGAATGTTGCGATGCAGTTTTAAACATTCCAAAAACTTCTCCAAGTCTTGAACCAATTCTTTCTATTATTCCAGCTCAGCTTTTTGCATATTACTGTGCGGTATTAAAGGGGAACGATCCTGATAAGCCGCGTAATTTAGCAAAGTCTGTTACGGTAGAATAAATTTATGGTGTAAAGTGCAGATTTAATGCAAAAAAGCCGATGTTTTGTTGACTTTGAGACTTTAAGTCTGCTATAATATCAGCACTTTGGGCCATTAGCTCAGCGGTTAGAGCAGAGGACTCATAATCCTTTGGTCCTAAGTTCAAATCTTAGATGGCCCAAAAAAAAAGGACTTTCAGTTTTTACTGAAAGTCCTTTTTTTTTATGTTAAGAAATTTTTGTATTTTTATTACATTCTACAAGGAACTGATTTTTATCTTTATATATTTTGGAACTTGAAGAAAAATTCGCTCCGGCATAGAAGGGTGCCGAAGGCAGTGTTTTTGCGAAGCAAAAATACCGCGCGTTAGCAAGCCCTGGCACGCCGCTTACAAAAGAAATTTGCGCAAAAGTAAAATTTTTTTATAGAATCGGTAAAATTTTACTTTAAAAAAATCATTCCAAGAATTCCGAGCGGAATTAAATATGCTGCAAACCATTCAAGTCTGCCTTTTTTTATAAGCTTCATAAGCCATGTAAGTGCAATATATCCGCTTGCCGCCGCCGCTGCACATCCTGCAATTATCGGAGCTGCTCCAATTGAACTTGAAACTTCGGCTAAATCTTTTAGTTCAAGAATAAATGCGCCTAAAATTGCCGGAATTGAAACTATAAAAGAAAATTCTCCTACATTTTGCCGGTTAACTCCGCAAAAAAGTGCGCCCGCAATTGTTGAACCTGAGCGGCTTATTCCCGGTAGCGTTCCAATTCCTTGTGCAAAGCCGATTATAAGCGACTGCCACCATTTTATTGGAACTGATTTTTCTCGCTGAGCTTGAATTTCTTTAGCAGAAGAGTTTTTTTGTGATTTTGAAAGGTGTTTTTTTTCAATCAGTGAACTTAAAATCAAGAGAACTGCCGTTATAATAAATCCGGCGCAAATTATTTTTATTGAAATTTTATTTGAATCAAGCAGTTTTGATGTAAAAAGTCCAATTACGCCTGTAATAATTGTTGCTAAAATTATTGCAAGAATGTATGAAGAGTCTGATTTTTGCTTTTCAAGTTTTTCCTGAGTAAAATTTTTCTTGGAAACAAAAAGTTTGCCAAATGCGCATAAAAGATTCCAGATTTCACGTCTGAAATATAAAATTACTGCACAAAGTGTTGCTAGATGCAAAAAAACGTCAAATAAAAGCGGAATTTCTTCAAGTCCCATTAAATTTTGTACAAGGCGCAGATGTCCGGAAGAGGAAATCGGCAAAAACTCAGCAATTCCCTGTAAAACGCCAAGTATAATTCCTTCAAAAACAGTCATTTTTTCTCCAAAATCAAATTTTTTTTAAGATGTTTTGAAGTTTATCAGTTTTAAGGAGCCTCAACAATCGGATTTTTTTGTGTTCTAAGAAATAAAATCTTGTATGTATGTTTTGCTGTATGCCTTCCCCCAAAAATGCTTTTTGAATTTTCTTGTTATTGGTATTTTTATGATATAAAATGTAAAACTAGAAGATAGGAGGTAAAAAATGGAGTTTCTTGAGGAAGTTAAAAGTCTTGGTTTTAATATTGACGATGCCTTAGATCGTTTTATGGGCAACAGCGCACTTTTAGAAAAAATGATAAAAATGCTGCCTTCTTCCGTTTATCCTTCGAGATTCGGTGGAAATAAGAATGATGATATGGAAGTTCTTGCTTATATCGAAAGTGGCGATATAAAAACTGCGGTCGAAAAAGCGCACACGCTAAAAGGAATGATGGGAAATTTATCTCTTAACCGGCTTTATATTCCATACACGAAGCTTGTTGAGCTGTTGCGCGCCGGCGATACTCAACTGTCGCTTGAACTTATAAAAAAAATCGTTCCGGTTCAGGAAGAAATTTTTTCTAAAATTATTGAGTTGAGCAAATAAATTTTTTTTAGTATATTATACGAACCTTGCCGCAATAGCTCAGTTGGTAGAGCACTTCCCTCGTAATGAAGAGGTCAACAGTTCGATTCTGTTTTGCGGCTTTTTTTATTACTAAATTGTCAAGTCAAGTGCAACGAAAGTCCATAGAAAACTTCATAAGGGGTT
>CAVCIJ010000319.1:0-5126 GCA_963601995.1 bacterium
GTGCGGCAGTTAAGATTATGTCTTTCATCCTTATTTGCGTATGAAATGTAAGGACTATTCCATTCTACCTGCATAACATCAATTTCATTTTCATTTTTCGATTTCTTTGGAAGAAAAATTTTTGTGTGACCGCATCTTCCGCAAACTTCATATTTGATTTTGTAAGATTCGCAGTATGATTCAAGCGGAATTCTCACGTTTTTTTCAGAATCAATGACGCATTCAAATTCGATTTTGTCTTTTCCAAGAGAAATTTTTTGCATGGAAAAATCAGCAGGGCTTTTTTCAGTATCAGAAATTTTGGTATTAGAATCTGACTTTTTTGAGCAGCCGGCAAATATAAGAGCCAGTGCAAGAAAAATTAAGAAAATTGATTTATTATTGTTGTATTTCATAGGCAGATTATAACATGATTTTTTTTGCATAGAATACTTTGCCTTCAATTTAAACTGATTAAAAAAAAATAAAGGGTAACAGATAAAAATGAATAAAATTTCAGTAAGAAAAAGTTTTAAAATTCTCAGCCGCTTATTTTTAATTTCTGCAATATTTTTTTCTTTTCAGATTTTTGTTTCCTGCAAAAATTCTTCTAAAAAACCGCAGCTTGAACTTAGTTTTTCAAAAAGTATTGATAAGGTTCCGCTTTCTTATATTTCTTCATTGATTGGCAGCGGCAGTGGAAAAGAGGAAAGTTTTGGTGAAGAAAAAAGTCTTTTAGTTTTTTTTGAGGAAGAAGATTGTTCTACTTGCAAAAAAGTGCGCCCTTTTGTAGAAGAATTTGCCAGCAAAACAAATTGCAGGGTTTATTCTTATCAGGAAAGTGAAGATGACAGCATAGAAGAGAAAAAAAATTTTCTAAAAAAACTCGGTTCTTCAAACGGAACTGAACTTACTGCAGCAAGACTTGTTGCTTTTATAAACGGCCGGCGTGTTGCATCTATTTCAGGAAGTTTTGATCTTGAGAGTGAAGAAAAAATTGAAAACTTTGCAAATCGATTCTTTACTTTTCCAGGCAAAATTTCTTCTCCAAAGCAAAAAGAACTTTCTGGTTTAAGGGAACTTCGTCTTCTTTGCTCTCAAGAAGAAAATTTTGTGCTTTATTTAAGTCGTTTTTCCTGTCCATATTGCAGAATCGTCGAAGATACAAAAAAATTCAATACAATCACTTTTCTTGCAAAAAATCTGAATGTTCCGATTTACAAAATTACTACAGAAAATGTGCTTTCTGAGCTGAATAAAGAATTTGAAATTGATGGGAAAATTTACAAAAATGCCTTTGATTATCTTGAAGAGACTGGCAGCGCACAAAAACTTTGGGCTGATGAAAAAAATCAAAAGAAAAAAACTGAAATCCTTGAAATTCTTTGTGTTCTAAAACTTGTTTCTTCAAGTCCTTATGATGATTCTGAGTTTTTAAAAGGAATTGCAGAATATTCTTTTTCAGAAGCAGAAATTTTTTCAAATCAGGATAGAAATGTTCCGTGCTTTTGTATTTATGAATCAACTTTTCTTGATAAAAATGAACAAAAAACTCAAAAAATTCTTGAAGAAATTTATGAAAAAAGTGCTCAAGATGAAAATTCGAAAAAAAATTTACTGCATAGAATAAAGTTTCCCCAGTATTTTGCAGCTTCTTCCGAACTTGGTGCAGAAACTTATAATTCTTATCTTTTAAGATGGGTTTCTTCTGTTTTATTCTAATTTTTTCGATAAACATCAATAAAAATTGTAAAATATCGCTTTGTTTTTGAAATAATTTGCACTAAAAAAAATCCTCCCATAGAGTAAAAGAATCATATTTGAGGAGGATCATTATGATCAAAAAAGTTTTAGGAATTACAATTCCACTTGTTTTTGCTGCAGCAGTTTTTAGTGGCTGCGGAAGTTCTTTGAGTCAGGAAGATGACTGGGAAGATTTTACTGTTGAACTTTCTACTCCGGCCAGAAGTTCCTGGTCAATCAGCGGAAGCACCTTTACTCACGATCCGTCAATTATTTACGAAGAATCGGCGGGACTTTACTGGATGTTTTACACAGCTGACGGAATCGGCGTAAAATATTCTTCTGATGGAAAAACCTGGTATCAGGGTACACAGATTTTTGCCTCTGCTCCATCGTGGTGGTCAACTTACGTACCGTCAAAAACTGATTTTAATATTTGGGCTCCAGATATCAGCTATTATAATGGAAAATATAATCTTTATTATTCAGTTTCAACTTTTGGAAGCAATGTTTCATGCATTGGTTTAATGCAGTGTACCAGCATCTTAGAAGGTGACTGGGTTGATATGGGAATGGTTATCCGTTCAACTTCAAGCAGCAAGTATAACTGCATTGATCCAAGTTTTGTTCTTGCCGGAAGTACTCCTTACCTTGTATTTGGTTCCTGGTTTGACGGAATTTGGATTTCGCGATTAAGTTCAGGCACAATGAAGCCAAACAAAAGTGCTGTGCAGATAGCAGATCGAGATCTTTCCAGCAATGCAATCGAAGGTCCGTGCATTTGGAATCGCGGAAATGGATATTATTATCTTTTCTGTTCATTTGATGTTTGCTGTGCGGGAACAAGTTCAACATACAATATCCGCTACGGCCGCTCAAAAAGCATAACAGGACCTTATCTTGATGAAGACGGAAATTCTATGCTTGACGGCGGCGGAACAGTTCTTTATTCATCAAAGAGCAATCAAATTGGACCTGGCGGACAGTGTATTTTTACAACAGCTTCTGGAAGTACTGCGATGGGCTATCATTATTATGATAAAAACAACAGTGGAACTGCAACACTTGCAATTCGTGACATAAAAACAGTTTCTGGCTGGCCTACGTTCTAGTTTTTTTTGTAAAAGGCTTTTTCTGAACTGAAATTATTTTGGTTTTAGAAAGAGCCTTTTTTTATGCGTTATTGAAAAAATTTTAGTTAACAAATTTTTTTCGCAAAAAGTTTTGTTTGTTAACACGCAAATTTTTTTCAGTTAATCAGCACAGTAAAAATCATTTGTCCATAATTGTAATTTCTACGCGCCTGTTTTTTGCTTTTCCGTCTTCTGTAGAATTTGTTGCAATCGGTTTTGAAGCACCAAAGCCCTGCGTAAAAATATGATATGAATCTTTTACTCCGAGTTTTACAAGGTAGTCGGCAACTGCTTCTGCTCTTTGCTCACTTAGCTTTTGTCTTGTTTTTGTCGTTCCTGCAAGAGCTGTGTGACCTGTAACTAAAATATCATTGTTTGGCCACTGCTTTAAAATTTTTGCAATCTGATTAAGTTTTTCTTTTTCGCTTTCAAGAAGTTCTGCACTGTCGGGCTTGAATTTTATATTTTCAACAGAAAGAGTAAGTCCCTTTTCGCCTTTCTTTACATTTACATTTTTAAGGCCCAGATCATCAATTTTCTTTTGAACAGTATCAACATTTTCTTTTGTAGAAGTTCTGCTAAAGTCAGTAACTTCGGCGTGCGCAGTGCCTCTAAATTCAAGAATATTTCCGTATGAAGTTGACATTAAAATTCTAAAGGTTTCTGAGTAATTTGAAATTGCGCCTTTTTCCATATCCCAAAAAATTGTTTCGTTGCTAAAACCCATCATTCCAGAAGGATATTCTTCATCATAATATAAATTCGAACCTGCAGACTTTTTTGGAGGCGTTTTCATTTCCATTGTATATTTTACGCTGAAAACATAAAGTCCGCTTTCTTTTTCGCGCCCAAGATAAGTGTAGTTCGCTGTAAACGGAACTTTGTACGGTTTTTGAATATTGAAATTTTTTCTTAAATCGTGGGCTTCATGACCTTCAGCACTCCAGGTTGCTCCGGGAAGTATTGCTTTTTTCGGAAATTTTGGAACGTCGCGCACCGTCGGCATAAAATACTCGTCGCTAATCGAATAAGTTCCGTCAGTGCTTCTCGTAAAAACTGAATGATATTCTTCTCCGTAATTAAAATGCGCGTTTGTATATGCACCAGTAGAATTTTCTGTGGTCATAAAAATCGCATCGTGAACACCGCTTCCGTCTTCGTTAACGCCGGTAATTTCTGCTGAAACACGGTTTATAATCAGTGCGCGATGAGAGTAAACTCTATTGTAGTAAACATCTTCATTTACTGTAGAAAGAATTCTGTAGCGGTCGCCGGCATTGTATTTAAACTCAAATTTTACAGGTTCAATTTCTGTTTCAAGATTAAGACTTGAGTTTTTTTGAAATTCGCTCTGTGCTGATAAAGTAAAACTTACAAAAAGCAAAGGCAAAAGTGAGTAAAAAATTTTCTTTTTCATAAAATCACCGTTAGTGGGAAGCTCTAAAAACTGCAATTTTTAGAGCCGCTCTTAACTAAAAAAAATTAACCGCTGACACTTTAAAAATCTGCTTAATGATTTTTTAAAGCACTTATAGAAAAGTTTCAAGAATTACCAGAGCCTTTAGAAACTGAAAATTTACAGACTTTCCGGAGTAAAGTTTTTGATTGTAAGAACCTCAGAATAATCTCCGCAGAGAAGTTTTTCGCATAAAGTTTTTGGCATCGGCTTGCCCTTTAAAAATCCCTGCACATTCTGACAGTTAAGTTTTTTTAGTGCCTCAAGCTGATCTTCAGTTTCAACTCCTTCTGCAATTGTATCAAGTCCCATCTTTTGTACAAGAGAAATTATTCCTTCTGTAATATTTGCTTCAAGTCCGTCGCTTTTTATATTTTTAATAAAAGATCTGTCAATCTTTAGTGTTGTAAGCGGAAGCAGCTGCAGATAGCGCAGCGATGAATAACCAGTTCCAAAGTCATCAAGAGAAATTCTAATTCCCTTTTCTTTTATTTGATTGAGCTTGCTGATTGTAGAATCCATATCGCTTTCTTTTATAAGCATTCCCTCAGTAACTTCAACTTCAAGTTTTTGCGGAGTGATTTTATATTTTTTTAAGTTCTCATTGAATTTTTTCATAAAATCGTCCTGCCTGAACTGAACTGGCGAAACATTTACGCTTATTATTCCATTGAAATTAAATTTTTTCTCCCAATCCTCAAGAGTTTTTAGCGCCGTTTCCATAACCCAGTCGCCAATTGGAACTACAAGATTTGTTTCTTCGGCAAGCGGAATAAACTGTTCCGGACTTATCCAGCCAAGTTCATCATCGTGCC
>CAVCIJ010000320.1:0-2437 GCA_963601995.1 bacterium
CCTCTCTTTTAGAAAATGCGGTTTTGTCAAATGTGATGTTTTTGCCTGCAATTCCTGATTTTTCGCTTTTATGCGTGATTTATTTTGCTGTTCACAACGGAACTTTGTATGGAGAAAGTTCAGGTTTTATTTCTGGTATAATGCTTGATTTTCTTAGTGCCGGACCTTTTGGTTTCAACTGCTTGTTTAGAACAATTATTGGCTACGTTGCGGGACTTTTTTATAAAATCGTAAATACTGATGGATTTTTGCTTCCACTTTTTCTTGGTTTTTTAGGCACAATTTTAAAGGCTGTTCTGATTTTTTTAATTTCAATTCTTTATCCAAATGCTATGATAAATTTCAATCCATTTTCGTGGCAGTTTTTAATTCAACTTGGGTTTAATACAATTTTTGCTCCTTTTGTTTTTATGTTTCTTAATATTTTTAAAAAATCATTGATATTAAAGCCGGAGACAAATATTTAATGAGCGATTTTGACAGATTTAATCAGGAGGACGACACTGTTAGAAAAAACAAAAAACTCCTTTTTCTGCTGTTGTTAATTTTATTAGTTTTTATTGTTTTTTTAGCAAGGCTTTTTTCACTTCAGATTGTGGAAGGTAAGAAATACAGAAGCCGATCAGAAATTATTTCGAGTACGGTATCTGTTATTGCGGCTCAGCGTGGCGAAATTTTTGACAGAAATGCCCGTTTTCCTATGGTTATAAATAACGATTCTTTTGCAGTTGATTTGACGCCCGGAGAAATTGATCCTGAACTTTTTGACACAGTTGTTACAAAACTTGCATCTTATCTTGGAATGACAAAAAATGAAATCGACAAAAAACTTCCGGCTAATGTTCGAAAATCTTATATAAGTTACGAAGTTAAGTCTAATGCAACATTTGAAGTTATCAGCAATATTGCAGAAAATATAACTGACCTGCCTGGAGTTTCCTGGCGTAACAAGCCTATTCGAAATTATCTTGAAAGCGATTCTCTAAGTCACGTTCTTGGTTATGTAGGCAATATTACAAGCGAAGAATTAAATATTTTGTACAACCAGGGATATACAAGAAATTCCGTTATTGGAAAAACAGGAATTGAAAAGCAGTATGACAAATTGCTTCAGGGAAAAGAAGGGCGAATTGTTCGCACAGTGGATGCAAATAACAGAGTTTTGGATTATGAGCCTATAATTGAGCCGCCTGAAAGTGGAAAAAATCTTGTTTTGACCATCGACAGTTCGATTCAGACTTTGGCTGAAAAGTCACTTGGAGATCGTGTTGGAGCAGCAGTTGTTCTTCAGCCTGCTACAGGCGAAATTCTTGCTATGGTTTCTTATCCTTATTTTGATTCAAATATTTTTTCAGGTGATGATTTTTCAACTCAGTATAAGAGGCTTATAAACGAAAAAAATAATCCTCTGTTAAACCGTGCAGTGAATGCTGTTTATCCGCCGGCATCTACTTTTAAAGCGATTATGACTGCTGCGATTCTTAATGAAAATGCTGTTCCTCCCGAAAAGAAAATTGAATGTCCTGGAGTGATTAAATATGGCGGAAGAGATTTTTCCTGTCACATACTTAGACCAGGTCATGGTTATTTAAATTTGAAAAATGCGCTTGCTCAGTCTTGTGACGTATATTTTTGGGTTGTGGGAAGGGATAATCTTGGTGTTGAAAAAATTTCTTCTTACGCTCAGGAATTTGGATTTGGAAAAAGTCTTGGTATTGATTTACCCAGCCAAAGTACAGGTTTTGTTCCTACAGCACAATGGAAGGAAAAAAGATTCCATGAAAAATGGCTTGGTGGCGATACAATGAATATTTCTATTGGTCAGGGATATACAACTGCGACTCCACTGCATGTTGCTAATATGATGGCAATGATTGTGAACAAGGGAATTATTTACAAACCTCATCTTTTAAAGGAAGTAAGGGAGCCTGGTTCAGAAAAAGTGATTTCTGAAGTTAAACCGGAAATTCTTCATTCTTCTACAATTTCTGAAGATGTATGGAAAATTATACAGGAGAATTTGCGCTATTCGATTACAAATGGAACTGCAGTTTATCCAATGAATTTAAAATCAGTTCAGATTGCCGGAAAAACTGGAACTGCCGAAGTAAATGGATATGGTCCTCGCCACTGGCATTCTTGGATGGTTTCTTACGCTCCATATGATGCACCGCCTGAAGAGCAGATTGTTGTTGTAACTTTAGTTGAAGCTGTAAATGACTGGGAATGGTGGGCTCCCTATGCTAACAGTTTGATAATTCAGGGAATTTTTAATGAACAGACTTATGAGGAAGCTGTAAAAACTTTGGGCTATAAGCCAAATAAGACTCAGCAGCGAAGGGAATAAAATGAAGACAAAAATTTTTAACCGTTTTGATTATTTTTTTATACTCTGCACGCTTATTCTTACAACAGTTGGAATTCTTTTTATTTATTC
>CAVCIJ010000321.1:0-8108 GCA_963601995.1 bacterium
GTTTTGTCTCGAAATGTGTATTTGAAAAATCTGCCATAATTGTTCTCCTAAAAAATAAAAAAAAGATAAATTCGATACTGAAATAAATTCAGAAAATGCTTGGTTTTTGCCAGAATGATGTGCTGTTAATAAAGAAAGGTGTGCATGACTCCGTTTCTAAAATTTTCGCGGACAAGTTTTTCGAAATAAATTGCCATTTTGCACCTCCTCATAAAAATTCACACTATTTTCGCGGATTTTTATCTTAAACTTCTTAATTTGTGTGATGAACATAAATTAAGATTAAAAACCTAGTTTGTCAATAGGAAAAGCGTAGAATTATGTTTTTTTTAGCAAAGTTTTATTAAACTTATCTCTAAAAAATATATAAAGCCCATAAATTTAAGTTCTTTTTGACTTCTTATTCAAGTGATACAGACTTTTTTGAAAAACGAAACTCGTATTAAAAAAATTAGTTTTTTGCAGAATTTGATTTTTTCGCGTAGATATATATTAGAGCAGCTGCTGATAAATCATTTTCAATGTTTTTTTAGAGCTTCTCATCAGTCAGTTTTAAAAGAATCAGTTAAAAAAATACTGCTTAAAATTGACTTATTTTGATGTAAAAATGTTGAGGTAAAAAAAATGCATATTTTTTGTTTTTCGCCGTTTGGATACGAAGGCGCTCTTGTAAGTGTAGAAGTTGATTTGCGGCGCGGAATTCCTGCGGTTGACATTGTTGGTCTTGCTGACGGAGCTGTAAAAGAATCGCGCGAAAGAATGAGGAGTGCAATCAGAAACTGCGGATTTGACTTTCCTCCAGAACGTATTTTAATAAGCCTTTCTCCTGCTGACCTGAAAAAAGAAGGAGCTGGTTTTGATCTTGCAATTGCCCTGTCGGTTCTTGCTGCAAAAAATGAAAGCCCTGATGAAAATTCTAGTGCTGATTTTAATTCAAATCTTAGTGAAAATTTCTGCGGAATTTCTGATTTTGATGACGCGGTTCTTGTAATGGGCGAACTTGAACTTAACGGAACTCTGCGTCCTGTGCGTGCAGTTCATGCGGCCGCAAGTACGGCTTTTCAATCTGGAATAAGGCTTTGTATTGTTCCGTCATTAAATGCTGACGAAGCAAGGGAAGTTACTGGAATGAAAGTTTTTGGTGCTGAAAATCTGACTGATGCTTTTAACGCACTTTCTGATCCTAAGTCTTTTACAAAAAAATCTTCTTTGCCTAAAAATTCCACTTTTGGAGAAAAATTTGAGGAAATAAATGGAATTTTTTTCCCGCAAGTTGAATTCGGTTATGAATTTGCTGAAGTTAAGGGACAAAAAAATCTTGTGCGCGCTTTGCAAATAGCCGCCGCCGGGGGGCACAATTTAATTTCTTTTGGTCCGCCAGGCTGCGGAAAAACTCTTGCCCTTCAAAAATTTCCTGCACTTCTGCCGTTTCTTACGAGCGAAGAATCACATTCGGTTACAAGAATTTATTCGATTGCGGGGCTTATGAACGGAGGAAAAAGTTTTATTTCTAAACCGCCTTTCAGACAGCCTCACCAGACTGCAACTATTGAAGGAATGTGCGGCGGCGGGATTCGCTGTTCTCCCGGCGAAATTTCTTTAGCACACAACGGAGTTTTGTTTTTGGACGAGGCTGCGGAATTCCGTTCTTCTGTAATACAAATGCTTCGTGTTCCGCTGGAAAGTTCTTCTATCACATTAAGCCGTGCAGGAAGAACAACCGTTTTTCCTGCAAAATTTCAGCTTCTTATGTCAACAAATCCGTGTCCCTGCGGAAATTTTGGTTCTCCAGATAAAATCTGCTTGTGTTCGGCAAAATCTGTTGAGCAATATTGGAAAAAATTTTCGGCTCCTCTTCTTGATAGAATTGATCTTCGCGTAAAAGTTGATTCTAAAAATGCTTCTCTTGTTGTAAAAAATGATTCTGATTCTAAAAGTACAAGTGAACTTAGAGTTGAAATTGCAAATGCTGTAAAAATACAAAGAAACCGACAGGGAAAAAAGAATGTTTACCTTAATCCGGGAGAAATTTCTGAATACTGCACCTTGTCTTCCTGTGTGAGTGAAATTTTAGAAGATGCCACTGAAAAATATGGATTTTCTCCGCGTGCGGTAAGTGGCTGCATAAAAACTGCAAGGACTATTGCTGATATGAAATGTAAAAAAGATATTGATGAGGAGTCAGTAAAAGAAGCTGTTGAATATAGAAAATCTTCCGGCGGAATGAATTTTAGTTTTGGAAATATGTGAATCGCCTTAAATTTGTGTAGAATGATTTTTTTTATCTGAGCTTAAATTCTAAGTCTTTCGTTTTTAAGCAAAAAAAAATCCCCGGAAATTCGGGGATAAATACCGGCTCTGAGACTTGAACTCAGACACGCTTGCGCGCAAAAGATTTTGAGTCTTTCGTGTCTACCATTCCACCAAGCCGGCAAACTGTTTGAAAAATATATCAGATTTAAAAAACTTAATCAAGAGAAAAAAATGGATCAAATTCATTACAATTTTTTGCTTAGTTCTATAAAATCTCTTTCAAAAAAGTATGCGCGTCTTTTATGCGCCTGCACAGAAGATAATTCTGAAAAGAAAATTTTTGTCAGCGAGGTAAATCACGATTTTATGAATTTTAGTTCAGAAAAAAAAACTCCTGAAGAAATATTAAAAAATGTTTTTGGCTATACTGAATTCAGACCTTTGCAGCGCGAAGTGATTCAAAATGTTCTTGACGGAAGAGATTGTATTGCGGTTATGCCTACTGGCGGCGGAAAATCTCTTTGTTATGAAATCCCTGCTTTAATTATGGGCGGACTTACTGTCGTAATTTCGCCATTGATTGCTTTGATGCAGGATCAGGTTATGCAGCTAAAATCGCTTGGAATTGAGGCAGAATTTTTAAATTCATCTTTGGACTGGAATTCTTATCAGCGTATTTTTGATAAGGTTAAAGTTGGAAAAGTAAATCTTTTGTATCTTTCACCTGAAAGTTTAAATACTTCGAGAATTTTATCCCTTCTGCACAGTCAGAATCTTGATGTAAAGTGTATTACTGTTGATGAATCACATTGTATAAGTTCCTGGGGACACGATTTTCGCCCTGATTATCTTGAAATTGCCTGTGTGCGTGAACAGTTTCCTAAGTCAGTTTGTCTTGCACTTACGGCAACGGCGACTCCTCTTGTTAGAGAAGATATTTCTCGTTGTCTTCATCTTGAAAATCCTGAAATTTTAGTATCAAGTTTTAACCGATCGAATATTTATCTTGAAGTTCAGCGGAAAATCAATCCAAATACACAGATTCTTGATTTTTTGGAAAAGTATCGCGGTGAATCTGGAATAATTTACTGCTTCAGTCGTAAAATTGTTGATGAGCTTACAGATACTTTGTGCCGTTACGGATACAAGGCTCTGAGTTATCATGCAGGGCTTAGTGATGATGTGCGTTCTAAGAATCAGAAACGTTTTATTTGCGGCGAAGTTGACATAATGGTTGCAACGCTTGCCTTTGGAATGGGAATAAATAAAAGTGACGTGCGTTTTGTAATTCATCACGAAATTCCAAAGTCAATTGAACAGTATTATCAAGAAATAGGGCGGGCTGGACGTGACGGACTTTCTGCAACAGCTCTTCTTTTGTACAGTCCTTGTGATATTCATAAAATCCGTTATTTTTTTGATTCAAGTTATGACAATTCAAAGTCAGAGTCGCTTTTAAAAAGCATGGTTGAATATGCTGAAAGCCGTACATGCCGCAGAAATGTTTTGCTTTCTTATTTCGGCGAAAATTTTCTTGAAAATCCAAATTCTTCTGAATGCTGCTGCGACGTTTGTACAAGAGGACCGCTTCCGCTAAAAGATGTGAGTATTCCGGCGCAAAAATTTATTTCCTGTGTTTACAGAACAGGCGGGCACTACGGTGCATCTTATGTTGCTGATATTCTTCTTGGTGAAAAAAAATCAAAAATCATAGAACGCGGACATAATCAGTTGAGTACTTTTGGAATTGGTAAAGAACTTACCAAACAGAACTGGCTTGAATTGTGCGATTGCCTTCTTGCCGAAGGATACCTTTTTAGGGAACAAAGTTATCAGAGTCTTTGCGTAAGTCGTTTTGGAATGGAAGCGGTCAGTTCTCGAAAGCAAATTTGTTTGCCACTGGAATTTTCTTCTGTGCAGAAATCTTTTTCGTCTAAGAAAAAAAAATCTGCGGGTATAAAAAAAATTTTGAGCGAAGAAGATTCAGCTTTGTTTGAAAAATTCAGGCAGTGGCGCAAAAAAATTGCTGATGAAAATAATGTCCCAGCTTATACAATTTTAGGCGACAAGACACTTTACGATATAATTGAAAAAAAGCCTTCGAATCTTACGGAACTAAAATCATACTATGGAATCGGAGAACGTAAAATTGAAAATTTCGGACATAAAATTTTGCAGATTTTGGGTGAAGAATAAATTTTTTTTATAAAATGCCCTGCGAATTTTAATTTGTTAAAATGCAGTGAATAAAAACATCGAGTTTTCTTTTGTTTGCTCTAAAAATTTTAAGGATTCTTACAGTCTGATTTTATGAGGTGCAACTTGAAAAGACAAAAAAATGTGTTAAAATGATTTTAATGAAGAGAGTTATTTTAGCTTTCCTGTTTTTTACACTGATTTTGTCAGTTTTTGAAGCTCAAGAATCGCAGAATTTACATTCAGATTTGTCTTCAACTGATGAAATTTCAGGTTTGGAAAAAGAAGTTTCTGAAGAAAACAGCGGAAATTCTACTCAAAAAGATAAGTCTGTTTCAAGTTCGCAAAATTTAAGTCAGCAGACTTCAAATCAGCAGAAACAAAAATCTTCTTTGTCATACTTTATTTTAAATTTTCCTAAATCGCAGCCTTTTTGCCTTCAGGACGAAACAAGTTTTCTTGTAAGTCGCTCAAATGACAATGGAATTTTTTTGAATGAACTTACAGTTTCTGTTTTTAACGATTTCGATTTTTCTTACGGAAAAAACATCAGTGCAGTTCAGCTTACCGAAGATTCTACAAGTTTTATTTTTGAAAATATTTTTTATTTTTTGCGTTCATATAAAAAAACAGAAAATGAAGAAATTCAAAATCCTTATTTCAGACTTGGTGCGGATTTATATTTTAACTATGAATATCAAACTGACGTGAGTTCAAAATACAATTTATTTTACGGACTTGTATTTGATTTAAAACCTTCTGATTCTTTTACATTTAAAACACGTTTTTTTGTTGGCAATAGATTTTCTCATATTTTGCTTGGTTATGATTCATTTTGGATAAAAAATTGGGATTTTCAGTGTGATTTTAAATTTATTTTTAAGGTGAAAAACAATTTCTTTCCTTTTGTAAGTTTTTCTACCTTTGAAGAATTCCGATATCCGCTTTTTTGTGCGCCAATTTTTTCTTTAGGTTGCATTTATGATCCTGCAGAAAAGTTAAAATTTGCTGCGAGCATTGCCATCCGCTATATTGACTTTTTTACTCTCTCTTCATATGCGGACAGTTGGGTTGTAAAACTTTTTGCAAGTTACAAATTTTTATAGGACTGATTTTATGAAGAAATTTTTTTTATCCTGCGCAGTTCTTTTTTTGTTTTCATTTAATTTTATTTCCTGCGAATATGGAATTGACGAGGCTTTTCATCGCATTGATGAAGTTAGTAAAAGAAGTCTTTCTCTTTTAGATCTTGCAAATGACACTGATTCTTTAAATAAAGGCGTTGCAGTTCCTTCTGTTTCGAGTTCAAAATTTTCTGTTCTCTTTTTTACTGATATTCATTTTGGCAGAAATAAAAAAGGTGAAAATTGCCGCTATGAAAATGAATTTTTTCAGTATTTTGAAGAGCATAAAGCAGAACTTGAAACTTACGGCACTTCTTCTTATCCATTTGCCTTTGCTATTTCTGGTGGAGACAATGTGGAGCATGGCTACAAAGACGAATACATTTCTTACAATGATTTTTGCAGCAGTTTTGAAACGAAATTCGACTTAAAAACATATTCAGTTGTAGGAAATCACGATTTGTTTAATTCAGGCTGGACAAATTATAAAACATATTGTTATCCCTATACTTCATCTTATTTTTTTAAAACTTCTTATGGAGAAAATTCTATTGACTGGATTTTTTTGGATTCAGGAAACGGAACTTTGGGACACAAGCAGCTTTCTTCTCTTAAAGATATTTTAAGGTCGTCAAACAGAAAAAAAATTGTAATAACGCATTATCCGCTTTACTCAGGCGGCGTTTTTTATTTTACGATGCAAAATGTTATTGAACGCGATACTTTGATTTCGTATTTTTGCAAGTCGAATGTGAGTATTCTTGTTGACGGGCACAAACATTCCGGCGGTCAGTGGGATTTTTCATCATACTTTCACGAAGAAAACGTAAAAAGTTTTTTGGATTATACGACTTTTGCCGTTATTTACGTGGATTTAAATGCAAATTCTGTTAATATGATTTCCGTGGATTATAAAAATGATTGAAACTTTTGAAACAAATACAAGCCAAACTGATCCAGAAATTCTCATAGATACGTTTTTTAAAAACTACGGAAGCTTTTATACGTCTGAGGACGAAAAAAAAATCCGCAGTGCCTGGGATTATTTGATTTTAAAAACTAAAGATTTAAAGCGTTCCTGCGGCAAACCTTATTACTTGCATCCAATGCGTGTTGCTGTGGTTCTTGCTGAAAGTCATCTTGGCACAGACACAATTATTTCTGGATTTTTTCACAATATTCTTGAAGTTGACAATAATTGCCTTCCTCAGATTGAAGAAAAGTTTGGCAGTGATGTTGCAAAAATTTGCAGTGGAACAGCGAAAATTACTGGTCTCAAAATAAATTCAAAGTCGCTGCAGGAAGCTGATTCAATCAGAAAAATGCTTTTTGCTATGGTTGATGATATCCGCGTTATTCTTGTAAAGCTTGCTGACCGTTTGGATCGTATGCGAAACCTTAAATTTGTCAGCAAGGATGCACAGAAGCTTATTGCAAGGGAAGTTATTGATATCTGGTGTCCTCTGGCGAGTCGGCTGGGTATGAGCGACGTAAAAAGTGAAATGGAAGATTTGAGTTTAAAATATTCAAATCCAGAAGCTTTCCAGCAGATTAAAGCGATTGTTGCACAAAAAAAATCTGAAAGAGCGGAATATCTTGAAAATGCCGTGAATAAAATTTATAAGGCAACTGAAAAAGCCGGAATCAAAGTGACAATAACAAGCCGTGCAAAGCATTTTTATTCGATTTATCAGAAGATGAGAAAGCGAAATAAGGGTGCAGATGAACTTTATGATTTACTTGCACTTAGAATTATTTGTAATACGCAGAATGAATGTTATACGCTTTTGGGAATTGTGCACGGACTTTGGAAGCCGATGGAAGGTCGTTTTAAGGATTATATTGCAATGCCAAAGGCAAACGGATATCAGTCTTTGCATACAACTGTAATCTGCGGTGGAAAACCTCTAGAAATTCAGATTCGTACTCAGGAAATGCACAATGTTGCTGAGCATGGAGTTGCATCTCACTGGCTGTATAAAAAAGGTACAAATCACGATATGGTTAAGGCAGAGGATTTAAGTATTATAAATCAACTGCGCGCTCTTCGTGATGAGAATTTAAGTGACGAAAGTTTTTTTAATGAACTTAAAAATGAACTTTTGGGCGACAGAATTTATGTGTTTACTCCAAAAGGTGATGTAAAAGAGTTACCGGCTGGAAGTAATGCAATAGATTTTGCTTATGCAATTCATTCTGGAGTGGGAGAAAAAATAATCGGTGCTAAGGCTGATGGTAAAATTATTTCTTTGACTGCTGAACTTAAAAATACTCAGATTGTAGAAATTCTTACAAGTCCGCAGGCACATCCGACTCAAAGTCAACTTCAAACCGTAAAAACTTCAAAGGCCCGGCAGAAAATTCACAGCTGGCTTGTTGAAAATGACCCGACTTTTGTTGATAAAGAAGCTGAACTAAAGCGGCATGAAGCAATCGAAGCGAATTCACTTTATTCAAAAAAAATTGCTTCTTTGCATGCTGAAGAAAATCGGAAAAAACGTGAGGCTAAAAAACTTGCACGGCAGTATACTGGAA